>JAUMBJ010000126.1:0-2808 GCA_032115755.1 Saprospiraceae bacterium | reverse complement strand
TTGTGCTACAATTTCGCCGATGGTGTCTACTTCAACGTAAACGAGTTCACCTAATTCACCTTGGGCAAAATCCGTGATGCCCACCCATGCAACATCGCCTTCGACTTTTATCCATTCGTGTTCTTTTGTATATTTCAATGATTCAGGGAAATTCATAGAATTTAAATTTAATTTTGATTTACAAATGTTTTCAACCAGTCAGTGGTTATTGATTTAGGTCTTTCCAATGGTAACCCAAGTGCTCTATCCCAGCATAGACCTGCACATACACCTAACGCTCTTGATACCCCAAAAAGTACAGTATAATAATTATATTCTTTTAGACCGTAATAAACCAGTAATGCTCCTGAATGTGCATCTACATTTGGCCATGGATTTTTCACTTTACCCAGACTTCCTAATACTTCTGGTACTATTTCATATAGATCCCATACGATTTGTATGGTAGGATCTGAAGGTATATTATCTTTTGCAAATCGCATTTGTTCAATAAATCTTGGGTCTGGTTTTCTTAATACAGCATGGCCATATCCGGGAACAACCTGTCCATTATTTATAGTATTCAGTATATATTGTTTAATTTGGTCTTTAGTGGGAGTCGAAGTGCCAAGGTCAGATACCATGTCAAAAATCCATTTTATCACTTCTTGGTTGGCAAGTCCATGAAGTGGACCGGCCAAAGCATTCATGGCCGCTGCAAATGATAAATAAGTATCACTTAATGTTGACCCTACCAAATGCATAGTATGAGCTGAAGCATTGCCTCCTTCATGATCTGCGTGAATGGTAAGGTACAATCTCATTAGGGCTTTAAAGTCAGGGGCTTCAAATCCCAACATATGTGCAAAATTACCTGCCCAATCGAGATTGTTATCTGGTGCAATATGATTTCCATCGTGGAATGAACGTCTATATATGTATGCCGCAACTCTGGGTAATTTTGCTATTAAATTCATACTATCTTCATACATAGCATCCCAATAGTCATTTTTATTCATTCCTTCTTCATATCTGGCAGCAAAAATACTGCTACTTTGCATGGCATTTATAGCAATGGTAAACTGTGTCATAGGATGAGTATCTAGAGGCAAAGCCTCAAGTACTTGATACACATGTGGTTCTACTTCAGCTCGCTTTTGCCATTCCGAACTTAGCCAGGTAACATCTTCTTTCGTAGGTATTTCTCCGACCATCATGAGCCAGAATAAGCCTTCAGGCAATGGTTCCTTTCCGTTGGGGATACGAGGCAAAAGTTCTCTTAGTTGAGGTATATTGAAACCTCTGAATCTGATGCCTTCTTCAGGATCCAATGATGAAGTATCCCAGATCATACTTTTCACACTTCTCATGCCCCCTATAAGTTGATCAACAGAAACTTTATCTACAATGATTTCCCCTTTTTCTTTAACAATTGATTTCAATTCATTTTTCAGAGTAGTGGATATCTGTAAAAACTTTTCTTTTAATGGATCCATTTGCTTTTAGCTATTTATATAATTTGGTTTTTGGTATCTATACCTTTTTTTAAGGTAAAAATTGATATTCTTTTAACGAAACGCTAATTTAAGAAGTATCATATTAATAACAATATTATAGAAAAAAGTTTTTTAGTAAAGTGACGAAAGTCAATAAAAAATTATTGATTACTTTTCATACATAGATTTGAAATTCGATATAGCAGTCTCGCTCCTACATTTGCGTCCCATTCATCTTTTCCGGGTGCAATTTCATTGATATCAAAGCCAATTATTTTTTTATTTTGTTTGACAAGTTGTTCTAGCAAGTACAACAATTCATCAAATTCCATTCCGCCTGGTACTGGCGTTCCAGTATTAGGAAAGAGTTTAGGATCTAAACCGTCTACATCCAAGCTTAAATAAATTAAATCTGGCAATTTATTGATTATTTGGTTACATATTTGGTGCCAGCTTACGCCACATATTTTTTGCTGTTTTATATCTCTGTCATAAAAGGTGGTAATCCTACTTTCTGTATTAATGTAATCATGTTCTTGTTCGCAATAATCTCTAATTCCAACTTGTACAAGATGTGATACATCTTTGATTTTTAGAGCGTTATGCATAATTGAGGCGTGCGAATACTCAAAACCCTCATAGGCTATTCTCAAATCAGCGTGTGCATCAATTTGCAGGATCCCAAATGTGCCATGGAATTCTGAAAGTGCTTGTAAAAGTCCCAGTGGAGTACTGTGATCCCCTCCTAACATGGCAACTATTTTATCTTTATTTAGTAAATTAAGAGCAGTATTTTTAATTTGGCTATGTAATTCATGGCAGGCGTTATTTATGGTTATTCTGTATTCTTCCATTTTTTCTTCCAATTCTGGATCGCGGCCATTCGTCATACAAGTGATATACTTGTCTGCTTTTTTGCGTAATTTTTTATTTAACTGATAAATATCTGTAGGAAAGTCACTCAAATAGATTCCCATATTCCAAGCGTCCTTTATGAATGGATCGAAAAGATCTACTTGGTATGAAGCTTCGCGTACGGCTTGAGGTGCTTTTGCTGTGCCGGTTCTGTATGATACAGTAACTTCCCAAGGAACTGGTATTATGACAAGTTTTGCTGTTTGTTGGTCAAAAGGTAAGCCAAAGATGTTGCTACCAGATTCGGCAGGACTATTGGGGTCAAAGTTATTATAAATATCTATCATAGAGAGATTCATTTAATTAACGTTGGGGCAAAAAAAAAGCATTCAGGAATGAATGCTTTTAAAAAATGGCGGCGACCTACTCTCCCGCGATAAGCAGTACCATCGGCGCTGAGGAGCTTAACTTCTCTGTT
>JAUMBJ010000125.1:0-6511 GCA_032115755.1 Saprospiraceae bacterium | reverse complement strand
GAAATACCATTAGTAGACGTTGTCGGTAATACAGGAGCCGTATTGTTTTGGCAAATATCAGCGATAGGGTTAAATAAGGGGGTTGCAGGTGCTACAATCTGAACCTGAAGAGAAGTGGTAGTGGCACACTGTCCTGGATTTGGTGTAAAAGTATATGTAGAAGGTCCTGGAGTGGACGTATTTATTGTTGCCGGGCTCCATGTTCCTTGTATATTATTGAGTGAAGTGCCTGGTAGTGGTGGCGGGGTGCTTCCCTGGCACAATGACGCGATAGGGTTGAAAGTAGGTTCTACAGCTTCATTGATTACAACAGTCATGGTATAGGTGTCTGCGCATTGTCCAGGTGTTGGGGTAAATATGTAGTCACTGGTTCCCGGAGTGGAGGTATTTATTGTGGAGGGGTTCCAGGTACCAGAAAAGCCATTATTGGAAGTGGTGGGTAAAGATTCGGGTGTAGCGCCCTGGCAATATGGCCCGAGATTGGTGAAGGTTGGGGCAATGGGGTCAGTCGCCGGAGAAGTGGGTGGAACTGTACAACCGTTGTTTCCATATTCATCCTCAACAGGTAAATAATAGTCTCCATTGGTATTCGGGAGGTTGTCTCCGTTTATTACTATTGTTTGAGTGCAATTTTGTCCTACGATACTAAAAATTGTAGTTCGCGTTCCTGTGTATACATTACTAAATGCAGCGATGGTGCGATTACAGCTATTCGAAATGACATAAATACATTCTCCGTCACCACAGAGGCTGGAAAAATCATAATTAGCATTTTCGCCACTACTTGTTTGCAATACCAGGATGGCATTGGCAGGCACAGAAAATCCTGGGCCGACTGGAATGACATTATTACATCCAGTATAAACTGAAGTGACACCGGTAGCCAATCCACAGGAATCCGGATTAATATTAATGTCATGGTTTACAGAAGGCCCCATATTGTTATTGAAATCAAAATCTAGTTGAAGGTCATCTACATTAAAGCCTCCACCGGAATGGATAATCACAAATTCGTTGAGGTGTTCTGTTCCGCAGGCATTAACTAAAATCGCTTCCACCTCAGGGCATTGAGCCTTTGCTGTGATCGAAATAAAATATACAATGGTTAGGGAAATTAGTGTTTTTAGGCCTTTTGTACTTTGAGTGAATGGCATGTCAAGTTGACTTTTGATAAAGGTAAATAGCTGTATCACTCCAACAAAAATAAATCATCAGACTCCCTACGGAGCTGAAGAATACTTACTCATTTGGCATACAACTGCAAGGTAAAATTAAGGAATTCCATTCATAATGTGCATGTATTCCTAGGTTGAGGTATATAATGTTTTAATTTTTTAAAATATATAATAAATATATATGTAAAGAAAATAAAAACAGAAATATAAACATAATAAATTTATTTAATATCAAAATTTTTAAGCTGTTTTATTGTATTTAATTATTATAACTTTGTTTTCATTGGGAGATTTTCAAAGGTTGTTCGTAAAGAAAAGAAAATTGTTTGTCGAAATTTAAAAATTTACTTGTAAGCGTTTAAATTTATAACGTAACTTTGCAATACAAAGTACTTTTAAAAATTAACTATTTTAAATAACTTTTAGGAGTATCCATAAAGATTATTTAAAAATCAAATAAACAATTGATATGGAAAACAAACAACTTGAGGCGCTTAGCGAGATACGAGGTCTCATGGAGCGGTCTTCAACTTACTTATCACTTAGTGGACTTTCAGGGGTATTAATGGGTATTATAGCGCTTTCGGGTGCAGGATTATATTGTTTTGTCCATGGAGTTTCACTAGTTGATGACGAATATTATAAGGTTTTGTTGCGTATTGACGGTACAGTTAATATTTCTAGGGTTTACGATATGCTGTCATTTGCATTACCGGTACTTATTTTGTCATTGCTGGTTGCTGCTGTCATGACTTACGGAAAATCTCAAAAATTACAGCAACAATTCTGGGGTGCCACTTCCAAGAGGTTGATTATAAATTTGATGATTCCAATGTTTACTGGAGGATTGTTTTTACTAGCGCTTATTTCGAAGGGACTTGTTTTCCTCTTGGCTCCGGTGAGTCTTATTTTTTATGGTTTGGCACTTTTCCATACCAGTAAATATACCATATCCGATCTTCGTTTTCTTGGCATTGCGGAAATCATACTTGGCATTTTGTCTTCATGGTGGACCGGTATAGGACTAATTACCTGGATATTAGGATTTGGAATTGCCCATATCCTGTATGGTATATACATTTATCAGAGGTACGAAAAGCATATAAAGTGATTGGAACATTGAACAAGGCGTTTGAAAGCAGGGTTCGGCTGGGTATCATGTCTGTGCTGATGGTCAATGAATATGCAGATTTTGCTACGCTGAAACAACTTTTAAATTTAACGGATGGAAATATTTCCAGTCATATTCAGGCTTTGGAGAAATTACAATATGTAGAAATAAAAAAACAGTTTATTGGTAAAAAGCCTAATACGTCATATAGTGCCACGTCACAGGGAAGATCTGCGTTTGTAGCGCATTTGGATGCTCTGGAGAAAATTATAAAATTAAATCATTTAAAAAAAAGTAAGATGACAGAAATCCTTCATAAAAATATTATTGACCATGTAAAAGATCCTGTATATCTTGAAAAGCTTTATCGAAAAGATAAAAGTTTATTTAAAAAGGCTATTGTCGAATTATTACCACACCATGGACAAGAACCAGGCATGCAGTTTTGGCAGGCAAGATTAGAATACGGGCGTGAGGGATTTGATTTTTTACCTAAAAAGGATATTATTTTCTTTATTATAGCCGTGTTAATAGCCGGTGCAATCGCCAAATTGCCCCAATGGATGAAGTGGGAGGAGGATGTATTTGTGCAGAAGAACATTAGTTTTATTTTTTTTGAAATGCTAGTATATTATTTTGCCTGGAAGCAAAATTTTTCGCTTAAAAAAAATATATTGTTAGGAACAGTATTTTTCATAGGAGCTCTGTACATCAATTGGCTGCCACTGGAAAGCGATCATGATGTATATATCTTGTCTGTTATTCATCTCCCCGTAGTCATGTGGTCTTTGGTGGGTTTTGCTTATATCGGTAATGAGTATTCTAACGCTAGGAAACGAATTCAATTTTTACAATTCAATGGAGATTTGCTGGTAATGTCAGCCATACTGATGCTTGCCGGAGGATTATTTTCCGGCATAACTTTAACAATGTTTGAACTCATAGGAATAAACATCGAAACCTTTTTTCAGGGATATTTGCTGGTATGGGGATTACCTGCCATTCCGATCCTTGCCACCATTATTGTGCGCCAAAATCCGGATCTGATTGGGAGGGTTTCTCCATTAGTTGCCAAGATATTCACGCCTGTTGTATTTGTTACCCTGTTAATATTTTTAGGCTCAATGATATACGCGGGTAAAGATCCATATCATGACAGAGACTTTCTGCTTGTGTTTAATGTTGTCTTGATTGCTGTAATCGCCATTATATTGTTTTCGATTAGTGATTTAACTACCACTTCGGAAAGCAGATGGCGGTCCATCATACTTGTTGCTTTATCAGTCGTGGCTGTTTTAATAAATATCATAGCCTTAACTGCCATAAGTTATAGGCTTTCATTATACGGATGGACTCCCAATCGGGTTGCTGTTTTGGGTGGAAATATGCTTATCTGTGCAAATCTTATTTTGGTTACTGTTCAACTTTTTGCCCATATTGTGGGAAGAAAAGAAAAAGAAAGTATTGAGCGAACTATTTCCCGGTTTTTACCCTATTATGTCGTTTGGTCAGGCATTGTGGCATTTATATTTCCATTTATTTTTGAAATGGAAAAGATTTTCACTTAGGAATACCATAAACAAGAAATAGCGCACTAATCGATATTATGCGCGACTTTCTTAATGTGTAAAATATTTATTATCATATAAATATAAATGAAATTAAAATTATATATGTAATAAATTATATGTTGTTTTTAAGACCTTAGATTGCAAATAAGCTGCGCATGTATCTTCGATACTTTTATGAATGGGCGTATATCTTATATTGAGTTTTGCCACAGACTTTTCATTATGATAATTTGAAACAGTTGATGCTATATGCAAAAAATCGCTTTGAAGGGAGTACAAAACGGTATCAAATTTAAATGGTGGGAAATTAGTCCATTTAAGGAGGAGCTTCAGAGCGGGTGATATCTTTTTCCATGAGGGTTTTACTTTAAGTTCATCACCGATAGCTTTAAAAAGTTTTTCGTAGGACCAGTTTTCTGCATTAATAATAAACCTTTCCCCTACAACTGGAGATTCCATGGCACTGAGGGTAGCCATGGCCACGTCTCTGACATCGACAAAACCATTTATACCTGTAGGAAAATGATGCAGCCCCTGATAAATTTTATCAAAATACTTAGGTGTACTTCTATTCCATTTTCCAGCTCCAATGATGAAGGATGGGTTTAATATTATTGCGGGAAGTCCTTCAGCAACGGCTCTCCATATTTCCTGTTCGGCTAGAAATTTAGACAAGCCATAGGCCGTATCAAACTTACTATGACTAAATATTTGACTTTCATCAATATCATTTATTTGTTGCATCCTACCCAGGGCTGCAATACTTGATATGTGTATCATCTTTTTAATGCCACATTTAAGGGCTGTATCTGCGAGATCACCGGTTCCCTGAATAGCTACTTGCAGCATTCTTTTTCTGTTGGTTTTTTGATGGCTTACTACTGCTGCAGCATTGATGAGGTAGTCTACATCTTTCATGGATGCTTCCAGAGAAAATATATCCAGTAAATCGCCTTGTACAACTTCAATCTCTTTCAGGATATCTTCCAGCAGTCCTAGATCACTATTTGGTCTAACCAACACACGTACCTTATAATGGCTGTGCAGTAAAGCCCTTACAATATAGGTTCCCACAAATCCTGAACCACCAGTGACCAGTACGCGTTTGGCGGCATGCTCCATATCTGGCAGTTATTATGATTTGTAAAAGGGGAGTGATGTAACTTCTGCTTCCAGGAATTTTTTGCCGGCGAGGATAAATATTTTACTGCCAGGTGTACTGTATTCCAGTGGTACATACCCCATACCTATCGGAATATCCAGTGATGGGGACTGGGTTCCCGAGGTGACCACACCAATTTCAGTTTCTTTTTCATCAGTGATCATATATCCATGGCGAGGTACTCTTCGATCGCTGACAATAAAGCCTACCAGTTTTTTGGTTAGACCTGCTTTTTTTTGAGCAGTCAGCCACTCATGCCCATTGAAGTCATCGCTTTTTTGCAATTTGGTAATCCAGCCTAGGCCTGCTTCCAGTGGAGATGTATGATCATCTATATCGTTGCCATACAAGCAGAAGCCCATTTCCAGTCTTAATGTATCTCTTGCTCCGAGTCCGCAGGGACGTATGTGAAATGTCTTTCCTGCCTCCATAAGGGCGTTCCAGAGTTTTTCGGTATGTTCTGCAGCAACATACAATTCGTACCCACCGCTTCCGGTATACCCTGTAGCAGATACCAATACGTTTTCAATACCTGCAACTTCGCCTTTTGTAAAGGTGTAATATTTTAACGCAGCAACGTCAATATTTGTACATTTTTTAAGTACATCTGTGGCTTTTGGTCCCTGAAGAGCTAGGAGTCCTGTTTTTTCAGAAATATTACTCAATTTGGCATCGAACTGGTTAAATGAATTAATCCAATTCCAATCTTTTTCCATATTGGAGGCATTGACGACAAGCATAAATGCCTGTTCTCCTTCACTGCACATATCTTCTGGCAGCCTGTATACCAGCAAGTCATCTACAATGCCACCTTTTAAATTGGGGAGGCAGCTGTATTGAGCATCACCAATTTGCAATTTGGATACATCATTACTTGTTACTTTCTGAATGAGGTCTTTGGCCTGAGTCCCTTTAACGATAAATTCTCCCATATGGGAAACATCAAACAGACCAACATCATTTCTTACTGACATATGTTCTTCAGTGATAGACGAATATACAATAGGCATATTATAACCGGCAAACTCTGCCATTTTAGCGCCGAGGCTTATGTGAATTTGGTTGAGGGGAGTATTTTGCATGTATTTTAAATGTTTTACTTTATTTAACTAAAATGACATCATTGATCTTATCTCCGATACCTAATTTTCCAATCACATCCAATCCTTCCGTAATTTCACCAAAGATAGTGTAATTTCCATCCAGATGGGGAGCAGGTGCAAGTGTGACAAACCATTGGACTCCTTCCGTATGGTTGCCAGCAGAAGCCATTCCAACCAGGCCATGCCGGTTGTATGTTACCTGCGGAAGCTCTGACCGTAGGCTGTAGTCCAAAGATCCAAAACCATCTCCTCTAGGACAGCCGCCCTGTATTACAAAATTAGGAACAAGCCTGTGAAATATTTTTCCTGGATAATATTTTTTAGTGATAAGGTCAACAAAATTAGCAACAGTGCCAGGAGCCATACTGGTCCATAATTTTATTTTAAAT
>JAUMBJ010000124.1:0-19673 GCA_032115755.1 Saprospiraceae bacterium | reverse complement strand
TATGATTTCAATAAAGTCAATAAAAAATCCAGCAACAAATACTATAAGCATCAAAATAACTAGAAATTGGGTGGCAGAGACGCTTCCATCTGAAACAAAGGAAGTCAAAAAGGTATCACCTCCCAACCCGCGAAATACAAGGGCAAATGCTGTTGCTCCAATTAGAATAAAAAACACCATAGTAGTCAGCCCGGAAGTCTCTGACATCACTTTCCAAAGGATTTTCTTATTAAGTTTTTTCTTGAACATTGCCAGAATCATAGCACCCACAGCGCCTACGGCTGCTGCTTCCGTAGGAGATGCAATACCCATAAATATACTACCCAACACGGCGACAACCAAAATAAGTGGCATCATTAATGCTTTTAATAGGTACAGGGTAAAATTGTTTTGTCTTACAAGTTTTATTTCACTTTCCCCTAAAGGCGGAGCCCATTCCGGCTTCAAAAAGCTGATTAATAAAATATAAACAATATAAGAAACAACCAGCAAAAAGCCTGGAATCACAGCAGCTTTAAACAAATCTCCTACCGGAACATTCAATACACTTCCAAGTAATACCAAAACCACTGAGGGGGGGATAATTTGACCTAGCGTACCTGAAGCTGCGATTGTCCCAGTGCTTAGACCCTTGTGATATCCAACACGCTGCATAGCAGGCAAACTTATGAGTCCCATGGTAATCACCGTCGCTCCCACGATTCCGGTTGATGCCGCAAGCATGCCGCCAACCAGCACTACTGATATGGCCATACCACCTGGAAATTTACCAAATAGCGCAGCCATGGCTCGTAGTAAATCTTCTGCAATACCCGTTTTTTCTAAAATTAAACCCATAAATATGAACAATGGCACAGAGATTAAAACATAGTTTTGTATGATCCCCATGATTCTCAGTGGTAAAAAGTCTAAAAAATCGGGTACCAGAAATATTCCAGCTATAATGGAAACACCGGCCAAACTAAATGCCACTGGATATCCCAGCATGATCATCACTAATACTACAAGTAGAAGAATGATTGCTACTATTTCCATTTTAAAGTCATTTTAGCAGTTTTATTTAAATGGATGGGACATTTCCTGTATCTTCCGTATCTACTTCTGGAATCTCCTCTTGCACTGATTTTTCTGCTTCATATCGATTTCTTAATAACTTCAATATTTCTGCAACCCCCTGTAAAAAAAGCAACACGAATGAAATTGTCACAAGATATTTTATCAAATACCATGCGGATAGTCCACCAGGATTAGGAGAAGACTCTTTAAAATAAAAGGCATTAGATGCATATTTCCATGTAGTAGTAATCGCCACTATACACCAGGGTATCAGTAGAAACAAATGACCAAATCCATTTACCATTCTTTGTTTGAGTGCACTGAATGTAGGAAGGAATAAATCGACGCGAATATGTTCATTTTTCAATAATGCAACAGGTGCCCCCAATAAAAAGACAAGACCAAACGCATGCCATTCCAACTCTAGTAGCCAATTTATGCTTATCTGAAAAAAGTACCTAAGCAATACATTACCAAAAACAATAAAAACAAGAAAAAGTGTAAGCATATAGGAAATCCTGCCCGCAACGCCGGAAATTTTTTCTATAAAATCTATAGTTTTATGTTGTACGATGGAATAAATCTTATGCATAATGCATCTAAAATAGCTATAAGACGGAATACTACAAAATTAAATACAATATCCTTGGAAATAAACCGAAATTTAAACCCTTGGTAGTTGTTATGCTATCCCTCGTCTGTCAAGCTCTTTTTGAATATAGGTATATTCTCTACCCATTTCTCCGGTAACTGAGGAGTTTTCTTCTGTTCTTCGAATCAGATATGGCACAACTTCTCTAACAGGTCCATATACAACATATTTGGCTACATTGTAGCCTGACTCGGCTAAATTAAACGTGATATGATCGCTCATCCCATATAATTGGCAAAAATTGAGATGAGTGTGATCTCTTTCGATACCCTTTTCATTCATAAGCTGACTTTGAAGTGCATTACTCAACTCATTATGCGATGCACAACAAGAGGCCAATGTATTGTAATTTTCCACACAATAACGAATTGCTTCATTAAAATCATGATCAGTATCGGCCTTGGTATCATGAATAGGAGAAGAATATCCTTTTTCCTGTGCTCTCATCCGCTCTTTTTCCATATATGCTCCTCTAACGAGCTTAGCCCCTAGAATAAAGCCATTTTCCTGCGCTTTTTGATGATCATTTATTAATCTTTGCAGAGAATCTTTTCGATACATTTGGTAAGTGTTGTACACAATTACTTTATCGTGATTATATCTGGACATCATTTCTATTGCGAGTGCATCAATTGGATTTTGTATCCAGGTTTCTTCCGCATCAATAAATATCCCAACACGGTGTTCGTCTGCTTTCTCACAAATAGCATCCACTCTTTCCATCAGTGCTTCATAGCCTCGTTTCTCTAAAGAAGTCAAAACAATCGGGCGGTTAAGCTTTTCCAAGATGTCTGGATCCACCAAACCTGTTATTTTTGTACTAATCATAGGAACAGAATCATTGGAAGCTGCCATTTCGATTGCACGAATTGTTTCTTCGACTACCGCATTCATGTCATCTTCGTTACTTTTTCCTTCTGCTCCGTAATCCAGTATAGTCAAAGTATTTTGATCATAGAGCCTGTCTATCACCTTTTGACAGTCCATTAAATTTTCACCCCCACAAAATTGTTCAAATATTGTTTTCTTTACAAAAAACTCTGTAAATGGTAATCTCCATTTTACTGCATAATAACCAATTTTGGTGGCGATACTAATCAGTAAATGCTGATTCATCATTTTGAATAGCCAGGCAGTTTTTTTAAGTTCTTTGTCAGATTTATTGCGAAATGCAATAAGCGTATCATTAAAATCTAATTTCGGTTGGGGGTCCGGTTCACTCATAAAATAGTTAATTTAGACATTTTGCCAGATTTCCCATGACTTTTCAGCCTGTAATTGCAGCATCCATTCTCCATTTATTATCTTACAATTTTGGTGAAATCCTTTGGTCAAAAATAATGTTTTTTTTGGATTGTAAATTAAATCATATAAAAAATGTGATTCGTTTAAATACATATACGGAAGGTCAGGGCATTCATCCAAATTGGGATACATTCCCACCGGCGTTGTATTTATAATCAGCGAATATTCCTTTAATACTTCTGCACTTATTTGGCCATATCCAATTCCCTTTCCACTATGCCGACTTACTTCCAAATAAGAAATCTGCAGTTTTTTAAGCACATATTTAACAGCAAGAGAAGCCCCCCCATTTCCTAAAACAAGCGCTTTTTTATTTATATCACCTTGTAAAAACGCTAATAATGAAACTTCAAATCCATATACATCGGTATTATATCCTATTGTTTTACCTTTATATATCTTGATGCAATTTACAGCTCCCACATCTCTAGCAATGTCATCTAACGCATCCAGGTAAGGTATCACCTTTTCTTTATAAGGAATAGTTACGTTTAATCCAGAAAATTTGAATTGGGTCAATAAATCCTGAATTTCTTGAATATGAACAAGAGGATACAATTTATATGAAGCATCCTGGATGTTAAGATCTTCAAATTTTTTTCGAAAATATGTCGGAGAAAAACTATGTTCAAGCGGATAACCTATCAGTCCAAAATATTGCATAATTATTTTCCTTTCCCCTGAAGTAAAACAAGAATGGTATAAAACAATATTTTGATATCCAAACTTAATGACATGTTTTCTATATACAAAATATCAAACTTGAGCCGTTGCAACATCTGTGGAACGTCAGAAGCATAACCATATTTAACTTGTCCCCACGAGGTAATTCCTGGTCTTACCTTGAGTAAATGCTTGTAATGGGGGGCACTTTGGGATATTTGATCAATATAAAATTTTCGTTCAGGTCGCGGACCAACAATAGACATCTCTCCATTAAGTACATTGAAAAATTGGGGGATTTCGTCAATTCTCCATTTTCGCATCACTGCACCCCATCTGGTAACCCTATTATCGGCATCATGTGATAATTTTGGACCTTGTGATTCAGCATCTGTAAACATACTACGAAACTTGATAATCTGGAATGGCTTACCATTAATACCAATGCGCTCCTGTAAATAAAATACAGGACCAGACGAAGATAGTTTGACCCTTATGGCAGCATACATAATTAATGGAAGCAGTAAAATAATCGCAAAAAAACTCATCAAAACATCCATAATTCTTTTAACAACTTTCTGCCAATATGGCATTAATTCCTGTTCAATTTCTATCAATACTGCTCCATAGATATGGTTCATTTTAACCGATCCAAGCATAATATCATAAGTATCCGGAATAACTTTTATTAGAATTAACTCAGAAAAATCAAACAACTCATCAAGAATAGATTTTAGCTTATTATGCTCAGATGTCTCCACAGCTATAATTACTTCTTCAATTTGATAGGTGTTGATTACATCAGAGATATTATTCAAGCCTCCAATACGAGGAAGGTATTTTTCAAGAAAATTTTTACTACTTCCATTGCTATCCAGAAATCCAACAAAATGATGCCCAAGGCTGTAAGGCCTCGAGGTGATTTCTTCGTATAATTCTACAGCATTTTTATCTCCACCAATAATCAGGGTGTTGTATTTCACCTTACCGGATTTGAGTCTTTTACTTGCAATAGACAAAATGATCATACGCATAGTTGCGGTAAGCAAAAAGTGGTAAGCAAACAACCTCAGAAAGAGATGAAAATAGGAAGTATATCGCAGTACACTATCATCGATCAAGACTGTAAACAGCAACATAATACTTCCAAGGAAGCTGATATAAAAGGTATTTTTGAGTGTTTCAAGTCGTGAATATCTATATATATCCCTGTATTTGTCGAATATCATATATCCAATCATCCAGAATATAGTTACGAATAACACACCTTGCCACAACCTATCTTCTTTCAAGATTTTTGACCATGCCAAAGATGGGTCTTCCACCTGTTTGCGGTAAACATAAAATAGCAACCAGGAGGCAGCAGCCATGATGGCATCAGATGATTTGTAAATCAACTTGCCCATATTCCGCTTATGCTGAAATATAGAAAAACTCAAAATCGCACCATTTTTATATTATCAATATAACAAACCGCTGCATCCTTTCCTGGCGGCAAACTAAACGCAAGTGCTATTCTAAAATCCTTTAAGCTGGAGGCATTGATAAATTCTGTGACTTCAACGTAAACTTTATTCCAGGATGTTTGTGGACGTAATACTACTTTGTACTCAAGCCCTCCAGTATTTCCGCTTTCCTGATAGGAAATGACACCAAGCGCTATTTCTGCTTCCCCATAATAATCCATTTCTATATAGGATTTACCAGATGCTCCTGCAGATTTTAATATTCTATCCGTGGTAGCTATTTCTATAAAAGAATTTTCTTTATCAAGCGAGACTTTTCCAGACCTTTGGCCTGAGGCAAATGCATCCGAAGACAATACCAACCCAGTACTAGGTTTTTCGTCAAGGTCAAATCCAAAAAGATTAATTTGCTCAAAATCCGCAATAAGATTAAACTTTACCTGATCAATGTAAGAAAACTCTAATGGTATTTTTTCGGTCTTAGATTGTTCAAACTTCTTTATTACCTGGATTGATTTATAAAAAGGATAAAACACCGGAGAATCATTTGCTCCATTATTTCTTATTCCTGCCAAAATCAGTATTTCTTGTTCCCTCTCATCAACAATAAGTGGAACTTGAGCAGGAAGCGGATACACCCCAATGATTTGCCCATTTTGAAACACCCATGCATCTGTAATTTTATGTGTAGAAGCTCCTTGGGCTTGATCTGTATTCACCTTAGGATCTTCCAATTTGACATACGCAGGAACAGGACTGAATGTATCCGTGATGCCGCAGCTGGCTATTAATAACCACAACAAGAAAAACCACCCATTAACCTTCATGTTGCTTATCTATTTTTTCCTGAATGAGATGAGCCAGTTTCAAAGCTTTATATCCATCTTCAAGATTGACCTTAGGCCTAATTCTTTCCACCACAGATTTGTAAAAGTCATTCAATTCTTCTTCAATTGCATTTGTTGCAGCAACGGAAAATTCCTGGATTTCGATGGCTTTTTTACCCGTTTGGGTATCTATGGTCATCCCTTCAAAATTCTGCGTATCTGATACAGGACTTATTGTTACCATCTGTGATTTTTTACTTAAAAAGTCAAGACTTAAATATGCATCTTCCTTGAATATTCTTAGCTTCCTCATATTCTTTAGACTTATACGACTCGCAGTCAGATTGGCTACACACCCATTTTCAAATTCAATTCTTGCATTACATATATCGGGTGTTGAACTCACTATAGACACACCATTAGCAAATATATTTTTTACTTCACTTTTAACCATGCTCAACACGAGATCCAAATCATGAATCATTAAGTCCAGAATAACTGAAACATCTGTACCTCTTGGATTAAAAAGAGCAAGTCGGTGACCTTCAATAAACTTTGGTTTACCTATTAGATCATCTAGTGCATGAAATGCAGGATTATATCGTTCCACATGACCCACCTGAATGATTACTCCGTGGGCTTTTTCGAGATTAAGTAAAGATTCTGATTCTTCGACTGTATTGGTTACAGGTTTTTCTATAAACACATCTTTGCCTTCACGGCAAGCCATAGCAGCCAGTTCATAATGATGGATAGTAGGACTAACAATATCGACACAATCTGAAGCTTTTATCAGATCATTTGGGTGATGAAACCTTTGAAGGTTAATTCCTAAATTTGCCGCCTGTTCAAAAGCATTATCATCTGGATCATACGCCCCGGAGATCGTAAATGGTGTATTTTGCAGACATTTTAAGTGAATTTTACCTAGGTGTCCAAGTCCCAGTAATCCTATCTTTTTAGCCATTCGGTTTAATTTCTGTTCAAATGTAAAAATCCACCTAAAATTGAAATCAATATAACTATAAGTACGGCTACACCAAGGGATAATCGCATATGCTGTGCAAAACCCTCAATATCATTTTTAAATTGAGGGTATCTTGGCAATATTTCCTTAGCCATTCTTGATTTATTAAAAATATGAATCGCGCCAAATTCGATTCTGTTTTTAACAAGTGTTTTATAAAACCTTAATACCTTTATACGAAAATACAGATTAAAAAATAGCAAAGCGATAAAAAGTCCAATTATTAGGCTATAAAAAATTTGATTCATATGAGGTATTTTCCAAAGCAAAAATACAATTTTAAGACTAAACACTCCACATTTATGGCTATTAGAAAACTTATCATAGCATTTCTTTTATTCGGTTGTATGATGGCATTGAATGTAAATGCACAAAAGGATAACATTAATTACTTTCTCCCTGCAGGTAATTACAATGACAATATTAAAACGCCTTCTGAATATTTTGGCTTAGCTTTAGGTGAATGGCACATTTCTCATGATCAAATGCTCATGTATATGAGCTATCTTGATGGAGCTTCTGAAAGAATTACAATGGAAGAATATGGCCGCACAACAGAAAAAAGACCTTTGATTTATTTGGTGATTACTTCGCAAATCAATCATCAAAATATTAATGATATTAGATCTGAGCACTTGGAAAGAATCAAAAATGGCAACACAGCAAAAAATAAAGATGTTCCGGGCATACTTTATCAAGGATACAGCATTCATGGCAATGAAGCTAGTGGCATAAATGCAGCCCTCATAGTTGCCTATTACCTCGCCGCATGCAATGATAATTACATACAGGAATTATTATCAAAGTCTATTATTTTGATTGACCCTTGTCTCAATCCAGATGGAGTTCAAAGATTTTCAACATGGGTAAACAGTCATAAAAGTAAACATTTGGTAAGTGACCCTAACTCCAGAGAATTTAATGAAGTCTGGCCAGGGGGAAGATATAATCATTACTGGTTTGACCTCAACCGGGATTGGCTTCCGCTCGTACACCCAGAAAGTAAAGCAAGAATTAGGCTTTTCAATAGATGGAGGCCACACTTATTGACTGATCATCATGAAATGGGCACTAATTCAACTTTTTTCTTTCAGCCAGGTATTCCATCCAGAAACAATCCCAATACTCCCTCCGATAATTTTGTACTTACTGAAAAACTAGCAAAATACCATGCCAATGCACTCGATTCTATCGGTTCCCTATATTTTACTAAGGAGAACTTTGATGATTTCTATTATGGTAAAGGCTCAACATATCCCGAGGCACGCGGTTGCGTAGGGATATTGTTTGAACAAGCCAGCTCCCGCGGACATATCCAAGAAAGTGTAAATGGACCGCTCACCTTCGCTTTTACGATAAGAAATCAAGTAGTAACCTCTTTATCCTCACAGAAAGGATTTTTAAACCTCCGTCAACAATTTATCGATTACCAAGCCAATTTTAATGGAACAATACAATCGCAATTAAATAAATCTCCTTTTAAAGGATGGATTTTTACGGATCGGAGTCAATGGAAATTAAATGATTTTATTTCTCTGTTGCTTTCACATGAAATTGAAGTTTTTGAAAATGAAAGCGATGTAATTATTAATGGCAAAAAATATGAAGGTGGCAAAAGCTATGTAGTACCCTTAGTGCAGTCTGAAGGAATCTTAGCTAAAACTTTTTTTGAAAAAGTCAGAAATTTTCAGGATAGTACTTTCTATGATATCTCTACCTGGACGCCTTCTCTCGCCTACGACCTTCAGCATGACGAAATCACACAAATACCACTTTCCATAAAAAATAAAATAAAGGCGCCTATTTCAGAAACATCTGGATTAATAAATACGACTGATCAAGTATACGCCTATATTTGCTCCATTACAGGCAATAACATGCATAGATTATTATATCATTTGCTTAATAATCAGATTAGGGTAAAATTAATTCATCAACAACTTAAAATCAATCAATCAGGAAAATCAATTACTTATGATCCAGGTAGTATCATAATACCCGCTACAGGTCAATCATTGTCTGAAAAATTACTCCAACAAAAGCTGGATTCTATCACAAAACTGGCCTCTGCTGAAATATTTACGCTTACATCTGGAAACGGAGTTGACGAATACACTTTGGGCCACCCTGATATAGACGCACTCAAACTACCTGTAGTGGCAATGCTGGCAGGTGATGGCATCGAACCTTCGGCTGCCGGAGAAATATGGCATCATTTAGATCAAAATCTGGCAATACCATTAACTATCCTTGACATTTATAGGTTCAGAAATATCGCTCTCGACAAATACAATGTACTTCTACTTGCAAGTGGTCAATACCAAAGACTTACGGAATCAGATGCTAAAAAAATCGAGGAATGGACAAAAAAAGGCAATACGCTCATCCTGATAGACGAAGCCATCAACTGGGGCGTAAAATCCAACCTTTTAATGCTTAAAGAAAAAAAGCCAGACACCCACAACCAAAAAACAGCCTATCATAGCCTATCCAATAGTCGAGGTGCGAAAGTGCTTGCAGGAAGCATCTTCAAAATTGGCATTGATCCCTCACATCCTTTGTTTTATGGACATCAATCTAACCACACATACGTAATGCATTCTGGTACAAAATTTTATGAAAAAACAAATCAGCCTTTAGCTTCACCCGCATCATATACCAAAGACTTTATGACATCAGGATACATTCCTAAAGGACTTGAAAAGGATATTACAGATGCTCCAGCTATAACAGTACACAGATTGGAAAATGGAAGAATTATTGCTTTTCAAGATGATCCCCTCTTCAGAGGATTTTGGAAGGCCGGATATTATATGTTTAATAATGCCTTGTTTTTTGGACATACTATAAAAACAGAAAGCATGGAAATTAGTAAATAAACTACCTTAGATGTTCATTTTAATTTAAAGAAAAAAATATACATCTTTTTTATACCATCCCGCAGGTAGAATATAACTCACATTGTTTTTGTATCATTAATTATATTTAAATTGACCCCTTAATTATTAAAACATAGGAAGTAATTAAATATTGCAGATGCTAAAAATACATTTTAATATTTTGTTCACTTAGCTTCTTCATTACATAAATTGACGCGGATGAAAGCATAGATTAAATTAAACCTTAAATTTTTTTTCACAATTGCTGGATAAAATTTATTCACTATCAAATAAATATAAAAATCAGAATTAACAATTATTCTATCGTGCTTCATTTCGACAACATTTCGCATCATCCATACTTTGGATTTGATAAGAATAGAAAAAGTCCTATATGATTGTTCTTGTTTTATTCCGATTAGTTTTTATGGAAAGTAGTCGCAAGTTTTCCTTGCTAGACAACACAAAGAAATATAGCGGCTTGCTAACAAATTTTATAATCATAAAAAGTTTGAAACAGTATAATTGAGCATTATTATTAACTACACAAAGACTATTTAGGCAAAAACGTGTTCTTTATTAAATACGAAGCCCTCAAACTTCTTCGATCTTACTGCATTTTTTTTAGTGAATCATAAGACATAATAAATACTCTAGTTTAAGATGGAATTTTCTGAGTTTAGGCTCCATTCTATTCAAAAGCTAATCAAATTATTAATGCTAAAAATTTCAAAATTTTATGATAATGTTAATTATAGTTTTAAGATCAATATAAACTTCCTTATGAAATAATTTGTTTTTATTTAAGGGTAAAGTATCAATTCTAGTTTGAAACATTCCCGTTTTAGGTTTGGAAATAATGCAAACATACTAATCATGCTTCCAAATCGTTTACATATTTTTATAATATAGATACATTGTAAATAAGTTTTAATAACATAGTTAATAGTCTCATATATATCATGTAAGCTATAGAAATAAGTGATCCCAAGCATGATTGCAAAACATTAAAAATGAAATGAGCAATAGGAATATATTTCAAACAAGAATGATTATTTACTTTTGGATTAATGGTTCAATAATACATTAAACATAAATACAATTACCTTTGTCAATTAACTATCAAAACACGTTACGAAGAGCCGCCTAAAATAAATATTAAGATATGAAATTATTTGGAGTAATCATCATCATATTTTTGAGTTTTGGTATATACTCTTGTAAGCACACACCAGGAGTTCCGATAGACGACAACAATGGACAGGATACTACTAACCAAAATGGTGACACCATTACTAATCCGTGTCTTCCGGATGTAGTATATTTTGAACGAGATATACTACCCATTATTGCTGGAAGCTGTGCCTACAGCGGGTGTCACAATGCTGGTAGTGCTGCGGATGGTATCATTCTGGATAACTATACTAACATTATCAAATACGGAAAAATTAGATCTGGAAAACCAAATGACAGTGAGTTGTATGAAGTTATCACAGAGACGGATAGTGACGATGTTATGCCTCCCCCTCCTGCAGCAAGACTTTCTTCCGAGCAGATTAAAACTATTGAAAAATGGATATTGCAAGGTGCTAAAAACCTTACCTGTAATAGCACCTCCGGGTGTGACACTATGCTTGTAACCTACCAAAATAGTATTAAACAGATACTTTCCACCGGTTGTGTCAATTGTCACAATGCTTCAAATACTGGAGGTGGTATAAGACTTGACAACTATACTTTAGTGAAAGCTGCCGGACAATCAGGTTCATTATATGGGGCAGTTAGCTGGCAAACGGGATATGTGAAAATGCCTTTGGGAGGGACTAAAATCAATAGTTGCAGCATCAATAAAATCAAAACCTGGATAGATAATGGCATGCCCGAAAATTAATAACAACTACATGCATAAGATTATTTTTTGCTTTGTTTTTATGTCAATTTTCACTTCATGTTACTATGATGTGGAGGAAGATCTGTATCCCAATGAAAATTGTACAATCACAACTGTATCTTACAACACGGATATTTTACCTGTGCTTGAAAGCAAGTGTATCGTCTGTCATAACAATGCGTCTCTGTTGGGAAATATTACGCTAGAGGGACATGCCAATGTGGTAAATTACATTAAAAACGGCAGCTTTATAGGCTCCATTAGGCACGAGGGCATTTACTCACCTATGCCTAAAGGAAGTAGCAAACTAGAGGTATGTACTATACAAAAAATTGAAAAATGGATAGCTGATGGTTATCCGGAAAATTAATTTTATTAATACTCTATTAGTATATTTAGGTATTTCTAAAATAAATTATTCCATTTATAAATTGGATTGAACATCAAAATAAAAAACATGCAACGTAAAATTATTATAAGCTTATTTGTCGCCGGGGTGTTAATTTCTGGAATCGCATTCTGGCAATACAACAAAACTCACGAGGATATTCAAAACATTGATGCTGACTTAGTCACTACTGCAGTAGATCTTGTTTCAGCGTTTTCTGCTAATGAGATCGAGGCCGAAGCAACATATAATGGTAAGATTATAGAAGTTACCGGTAAAATCAAGGAAGTGACAGATTCCGGGATTATTTTAGATGGAAATGATGCCATGACCGGAGTCTTGGCTGTATTGGAAATAAATCAGGATTTAACTAAACTTGAAGTTGGACAAACTGTAACAGTGCGCGGAATATATACTGGAAAATTAATAGATATCGAACTAGGCAGATGCCAAATTATAAACCCATAAAAATATTTTGACATGACAAGAATTTTAATTGCTACCCTATTTTTATCTCTCCAGTTTTATGGATATGGTCAAAAATACTTCACGAAATCTGGTACAATATCATTTTTTTCTAAAACGGATTTAGAAAATATTGATGCTGCCAGTAAATCCGCAGTATGCGTCCTTGATGCAGCTACAGGGAAGATGGAATGGTCCGTACTAATTAAAGGATTTCAGTTTGAAAAAGCACTAATGCAGGAGCATTTCAATGAAAATTACATGGAAAGTGATAAATTTCCAAAAGCTATTTTTAAAGGAACCATTCAGAATTTCAATAAAATCAATATTAATACAAACGGCAAACATAAAGTTATGGTAGATGGGGATCTTACCATTCATGGTGTAACTAAGAAAATAAGCTCAGCAGGTACACTTGAAATAAAAGATGGGAAAATACTTACTGCGTCCGATTTTGATATAACTATTTCTGATTACGGTATTTCCATTCCAAATTTGGTCAAAGACAATATTGCCAAAGTTTTAAAAATAAAAGTATCCGGAACGCTGGAATCTTTAAAATCCTAATCATGAAATTTTCTAGAGTTATATATTTATTATTACCCGTTTTAATGTTTGTTGCTCAGTTTGGAAAAGCTCAGGAGGAAGACTTACTTTCTATGATTGAAGAAGATCCGGTCACAGAATATGTCAAAGCCAGTTTTAAAACAAACCGGGTCATCAATCTACATTCTCTCGAAAGCACTGCGCCTGGCGTATTGGATTTCAAAATATCCCATCGTTTCGGATATATAAACGGCGGATTCTATGACATCTTTGGGCTAGATGGTGCTACTATCAGACTCGGGCTAGATTATGGTATTACGGATAGACTCACCGTTGGAGGTGGTCGAAGTAGCCTCCAAAAGACCTATGACGGATATCTAAAGTATAAACTGCTACGTCAAAGTTCAGGAGCCGTAAATATGCCTATAACGCTTGCAGTTTTTGGTTCTACCGCCATTCAAACCTTAAAATGGTCGAATCCGGATAGGGAAAATTACTTTACTTCAAGGCTATTTTATACTTTTCAGTGCATTATTGGAAGAAAATTTTCTGAGTCATTTTCCATGCAGCTCAGCCCTACATTAGTACACCGTAATCTGGTAAAAACCAAACTTGAAAAAAATGATGTTTTCGGTCTTGGCACTGCAGCACGCATAAAATTAAGCAAGAGAGTTGCCTTAAATGGCGAATACATTTACATTTTACCCAACCAGCTCGCTTCCCCTTACCAAAATGGCATATCCCTTGGATTTGATATTGAAACCGGTGGCCATGTATTTCAATTGCATTTTACCAATAGTGCTTCTATGATTGAAAAGGGCTTTTTTACAGAAAATACTGGAGACTGGACGAAAGGAGATATTCATTTTGGTTTTAATGTAAGCAGGGTTTTTACAGTTAAAAGACAAAAATTGGTTGATTAATTTAAAAATCCACTCTTAATCTTACATTAAGCCGACGACCAGTCAGATTGTTGGGTAAAGCATATTCAATATTGGTCAGTGTTTTAACCCAATTGACAGAAGCCTGGTTAGCAATATCCAGGAGGTTAAAGGCTTCGAGACTAACCCAGGTATTGCGGGTAAACCTTAAAAAGTGGTTGGGCTTTTTATATTTCCACGCTTCTTTCCACAATAAAAAGGAAAAACCAATATCGATCCTTCTGTATGGTTTTAATCTGAATACATTTCTAAATTCTAGATTTGATTCCCTTGGACCAAAAGGAAGTCCGCTTCCGACAGAAAAATTCATATTAACTTTTATATTTTCATTCTTAGGTAAATAATCCTGAAAGAATACATTTACTGTAAATAATTGATCAGTAGGTCTCGGTACATAATTTACCGGAACTGTAACCCGACCGGTGTCTGATTGCACTACCTTTTTATGGATAACATCATCAATGCTTTCTCTTGCAGACAGCACAGAAAGGTTTACCCAGGATTCCGCACCTTTGACAAATTCACCATTTATCCTAAAGTCAAAACCAGTAACATATCCTCTTGCATTATTTAAAGCAGCATATCTGATTCTGACATTGTCGATTTCATAAGGAACTATATCATTTAATTGTTTAAAATAAATTTCGCTGATGATTTTAAACGGACGATCGCTGACTTTTTTCCAAACAAAATCATATACTACTCCTCCAACAATGTGGACAGACTTCTGTGATTTTAGATCTGTATTAATTTGACCAAGCGGATTTCTAAGTTCCCTGTAAAAGGGCGGCTGAATATAATATCCGCCAGAAATCTTAAAGGAAACATCTTTCTTCCAAACCAAAGGTTTATATAATAACTGTAATCTTGGGCTTAAAAGATATTCATTTGCCAATGCATGATAACTAAATCTCATTCCACTCGTAATTTTTATTTCATGCCGGGAATTATCTCTTCTAAATGTGTGCTGTACAAAAGAATTAAATTTACTGTTTTCAATTTTATTAGATGCCTGTATAACCTTTATTAGTTTTATCTCATAAGAATTATAAGGAATATTGTAATCTGCGGAATCCTGTCGCTCCCATTCGCGGACATCATCATCAAAAAATTCTTTCTGAAACTTCAATGACCACTGAAAAAAATGACTTGATATGATCTTGGAGGTGTTTTTTAAAGCCCGTTCATAGCCACCTTTCCATTCCGTATTGGCAACCCGACTGAAAAGATAGTTTCTTGCAAAAATATGCTGAATGCCACTTCCCAAAACAGCAATTTCCTGCCCGGTATTGTCTCCTATGGAGGTTTCGAGCTGAGATAATCTGTAACTTCCTATAATATCATAGTTCTCCTGTTCGCTTCCCTGATACATAGAAACAAGCCATTTCATAAACACAGGATGTCTGCGTTTTTCCGGCACCCACGTCAGTGCTAGTCCAGACATACCATAACGAAATTCGTCTTTTTCATATCCATCAAATACGGTATTCAATTCAATCTGAAAATCAAATGTCCCGCTTTTACTTTTTCCTGATGCGGGGATAAAGGAATACAGGCTATTGTTAAAATTAGCTATCCACCCTAATTGCCAGGATTTAGATATATCATAGCTGATATATGTCTGAACATCAGCAAACTTTGGTGTATATTCCCCTTTGACATCCTGACTCCCCAGGAGATAGGCGTTGCTTTTATACCTCGCCCCAATTAAATATCTGAGTTTATTATACGCATTATTACCAACCCTTTTGCTTCCTTCCAAATGGAAGGTACCACCAAGTAAAGATCCACCAGCACTTCCCCTAAATTCTTCTGGTCTTTTGTACCTTATGTCCAAAACAGACGACAGTTTATCGCCATACCTGGCCTCAAAACCACCTGATGAAAATTCAAGGTCCCTGATCAGATCAATGTTTGGAAAACTAAGCCCCTCTTGCTGTCCGCCTCTAATCAACTGAGGGCGAAATATTTCAAAGTCATTTATGTATACGAGGTTTTCGTCGTAGTTTCCTCCTCTAACATTGTATTGAGCGCTCAATTCACCACCTGCGCCTGAACTTACTCCTAAAGCAATACCAGGTAAAAGGCTTTCAAAATTTCCCGATGCTGTTGGCAATAATTTGAGCTCAGTAACTTCTTCTCTGACCATCCCGACATCCTCAATTCTCCCGGCACTTACCACTATTTCCAGATCCGAGGCTTTGGGCACCATTTTAATATTAATATTGCGCCGTGTTCCCGCTTCCATAGAAGGAATATCTACTTTTATATCTGTGTACCCTATTCGTGAAAAAATCAATTTTGACTTTTGTGCTGCCGGCACTTTGATACTATATTGGCCAAATGCATCGGTTTCTGCTACAACTTGCCCTCCCTCTATGTACACTGTTACAAAATCAATCCCCTCTCCTGTGTCAATATCTCTAACTAATCCAAAAACTACAGAATTCTGGGCATACACTTTCAAAGGACAGGAAAGCAAGTAAAAAGCTGTGAGTAAAATGCATATCTGATAACGCTTAATTCCCATAGTTAGTATTAAAAGAAAATGTATTTTACTGGCATAAGCTTATCATTAAATCACCCAAAATTAGGATTATAAGATAATTCAAAAAATATCCATACTTGGGATAGATTTTCATATATTAGGCATAAAGTGTACGTACCCCAAGGTTCTTAAGCATATAGATAGTTTGATGGGGATTGTCTGAGGCAAAAACACTGTTGCCTGCCACCAAAGCATTTGCTCCGGCTTGTAGTATGGCTTCTGCATTTTGCATACCCACACCACCATCTACTTCAATGATAGTTTGCGTATTTTTGATCTCTATCATTTCACGGAGTGCTTTTATTTTTTGAATGGACTGATAAATAAATTTTTGTCCACCAAAACCCGGATTAACACTCATTACTATGACGATATCCAAAAATTCCAGAATATCTTCCAATAAATGTACTGGTGTATGTGGATTTATGGCAACACCTGCCTTGGCACCTAGCTTTTTAATCTGTTCGAGAGTTCTGTGAAGGTGCGTGCATGCCTCCCAATGGACAGAAATATGATCGGCGCCAGCATCCCTAAAAGACTCCAGATACCGTTCCGGCTTTTCAAGCATCAAATGGACATCAAGAGGTTTTAGGGCATGCTTTTTTATAACTTTTACAATATCAGGCCCAAAAGATATATTTGGAACAAACATTCCATCCATGATATCTACATGAAACCAGTCTGCCATAGAGCCGTTGATCATTTCAATATCCCGCTGCAAATTACCAAAATCTGCAGATAAAACTGAAGGTGCAATGATGTGATTCATGGTTGAAAAATTACATTATTTATATAGCGGCCAATGACACAAAGATACACAATTAAGGATTTTATCCATTAAATTCAATAGACAAAACATTAACCATTTACTTCAATTTCTACTGTTGAACAGATATGCAATTTTGCAGATTTGTTATAATTATTGTATCTTTGCACCAATTTTCTTAAATCCAATTCAACAATTAAAACATGTCAAGAATAATTACACTCAGAGAAGCGCTAGGAGAAGCAATGGCAGAAGAAATGAGAAGAGATGAAAATGTTTTTCTTATGGGAGAAGAGGTAGCAGAATATAATGGTGCCTATAAAGTGAGTAAAGGATTATTGGATGAGTTTGGTCCAAAACGAGTAATTGACACCCCTATTGCAGAACTTGGATTTGCCGGAATAGGCGTTGGTGCTGCGATGAACGGATTACGCCCCATTGTGGAATTTATGACATGGAACTTCGCAGTACTGGCATTCGATCAGATTGTAAACAATGCAGCTAAAACACTTTCACAGTCTGCTGGTCAGTTTCAATGCCCTATCGTATTTAGGGGACCATCAGGTTCTGCCGGGCAATTGGCTCAGCAGCATTCTCAAACTTTTGAAAGTTGGATGTCTAATATTCCCGGAATTAAAGTAATATCTTGTATTGATCCTTATGATGCCAAAGGGCTTCTGAAGTCAGCTATCAGAGACAATGATCCGGTTTGTGTCATGGAATCAGAAATTATGTATGGATTAAAAGGAGAAGTTCCAGAAGGAGAATACCTTGTTCCTATTGGAAAAGCTGCCGTAAGGAAACAAGGCACAGACGTAACCATAATTTCATTTAATAAAATGATGGAAGTCGTAAAAGAAGCCGCTGTCGAACTTGAAAAAATGGGAATTTCTGCCGAAGTAATTGATTTAAGGACCATTAGACCACTTGATTACCAAACTATTGTTGAATCCGTAAAAAAAACAAACAAAGTAGTTGTGGTTGATGAATCATGGCCGTTTTCAGGGGTATCTGCTGAAATCACCTATGAAATTCAGAAATACGCCTTTGACTATCTTGACGCTCCGGTAGTAAGAGTAAATAGTGCAGATACTTCTCTACCGTATGCACCAACATTTCTGGATGAGTACCTGCCAACACCCGCAAAAGTAATTCGTGCAGTTAAGGAAGTGATGTATATAAATGCCTGATTGAAATTTTAAGATAAACAAACAATTATGTCTTCAAAAGACAATACAATACACCAAATCAATATCCCAGATGAGGTAGATATGTCATTATTCAAAATTGGCATTATTACTTCTTCCTGGAATAATGAAATTACCAGAAGCTTGCACACAGGTGCAATAAATATCTTAAAGTCCTACGGCATTATAAATGAAAATATTACTGAAATATGGGTGCCTGGATCATTTGAGCTTCCTGTAGCCGCAAAAATGTTACTCAGTCAGCAAAATTCTGATGCAGTTATCTGTCTTGGTTGTGTCATTAAAGGGGAAACCAAACACGATGAATATATTAGTCAGTCAGTAGCCCAGGGAATTATGAATCTGAGTATTGTATCCGGAAAGCCAATAACATTTGGCGTATTGACAACAGACAATGTTGAACAGTCTCAGGATCGTGCAGGAGGAAAATATGGCAATAAAGGAGAAGAAGCTGCTGTGACTGCATTGCAAATGATACTTATTAATCAGCAGTTGAAAACTCCCGCAAAAAAAATTGGTTATTAATCATCATATTTACATTTTAGCTAAAATTCTTTGACTGCGGATTAAAAATCCAATTTTGCTGAGGGCCAAAAAGACCCTTTTGCCATTATTAAAATTCTTTCATCGCCCCAACTAAAAGTATCACATATTCATATAAGGAAATGATTATTTTACTGTTTAATAACTATTTGAACTTTCATTTCAGTTATGATCACTAGAAACAGAAAAACATATATATTAAATAAACATGTGACACATCACACAAATTTTGACGATTGTTTTTTAATGGATAATAAGCATTCGACAACACCATAAATAAAATTACCGTCGTCGATTCCATTTGGCCTTGAACACAATTCACATGGAGTTTGATGACCTAAAAACAAACATATGAAATGAGCATGAGACAGTCACACAAACCAGGATGATTATTTCTCATGCGAAACGCGAGTTCGACAACACCATAGATACAAATAAAGTTGTCAATTCCATGTGGTTTTAAAAACAAATCACACGGAGTGTGATGAATTAAAAAATAAAC
>JAUMBJ010000123.1:0-8392 GCA_032115755.1 Saprospiraceae bacterium | reverse complement strand
ATTGCGAGCATTTCCAATAATAGCGTAATTTATTCCATTGTCATCTATATATCCCCAAATATCATTGCTGTTTTCAGTTCCGAAAGAAACACTCGACAGTAACTCTGTATGAAAGGATTTTTGTTGAGCATTTATGGAAATGACCATGGTTGTAAAAAATAATAATAAAATGTTTCTGATTATCATGTTGTCAATTTATGAATTCCAAAAGTAATTAAAAATGCGGTTTTTTTAAAGTCTGTATATAGCAATTTACTTAATATCCCTTTATTTATGCTTTACCAATACGGTAAGCCTCGAGCTTGATATTTGTACTTTTTTTTCGTCAAAAATATCTGTCTGCCATACATGTATTGTTTTTCCTACCCTTATGGGCCTGGTTTGCCCATAAACGAAGCCTTCTTTTGCCGATTGGAGGTGACTGACATTCAGTTCAATCCCTACAACCTGGCATTCCAGAGGGTTTTCAATACATAGGATACTCGCCATACTACCTACGGTTTCAGACAAAACTCCCGATGCACCTCCGTGCAAAAGGCCCATAGGCTGCTTAGTTCTCGAATCCACAGGCATACGAGAGTAAATGGTGTCTCCCTCAATTTTTACAATTTCAATGCCCAACATTGAAGCTAACGTGTTTTGATTAATCTGATTCAGGGTATCAATATCGGCATTTATTTTCCAGATCATTCGGTCGTAGATTTTGAGATTTTAAATAAGTTAGCCGCCTGCCTTTTTGGTTTGCTTATAACCGAGTTCTAATAAAAGGCTAAGAATTTTATCTCTTTGGTTACCCTGGATAAGAATTTCACCATCCTTAACACTTCCACCTACACCGCATTTGGTTTTTAAATATTTTCCTAACGCCTCAAGTTTTTCATCTGGTCCGGTAAACCCTTTTATTAAGGTAGCTTCTTTTCCACCCCTATGTTTTTTTTCCAGGTGAATTCTGAGTATCTGATTCTTTGGATCAAAAGTATCTTTTTCTTTTTCTTCTTCAGGTGCATTTTCTGGATTTCCCAGTTTTTGAAAGTCTTCCCAGCTTAATTGCTTTCCTTGTGCATTGCTCATAAATTGCCGGTTTATGTTACTGATTGACTACAGGTAAATTTAGGTATTTTCGAATGATGATTTCGTTTTCTGGCATTAATTCTCTATATTTTGAATGAAATACAAAATAATGATGAATATGTCGGCAATAATCTGGAATTTGATCAAGCCCGGTTTGTCTTTTTATTTCTGATAACGACCAACCGAAATTTCTTTCCAGGTCATCGAGCTGCTGTGAATCAAGTCTTTTTAGTTCATTGTCTTGATAAACATGGAAAAATGCTTCAGTGAAGGCATGTAAGGCAATATTGTAGTTTTCTTTCGGGCTCATGACCGCTTGAACAAGCAAACTGGAATTCATAATGATGACGCCGTCGTCAATATCTGCTTCTACAGAGTGTAGCGATTGTAATTTGGGTGTTGGAAAAGGATGCTTGTAAATATATATCCTATCAATATCACCAATCAGGAAATCTTCTTTTCCTAAGGTCAGCAAAATTGCATGTGCCGTTATCATACATTTGATATCTTCCGGTACATCTCTGGTCTCTGTTCCAATAGCCTTAAATTCACGGGCGTACATGTAAAGAACTATCCTTCGATGAAACTTTTCTTTGTATTCCGATTCAATCCATGGATACCAGGGGAAATAATGTTCGAGCCAATGAATTAACTTTTTATCCAACTTTGGCGTATTTCGCTTGAAATACCAGTAATCCAGAGGTCCATGAAAAATATATATAATGACAGCTAGTAAAGTCGGGATAAATATTAACCAAGAATAATTTCTGTCAATGTAAAACCAAATATAACCTACACAGGCCGTAATCAGAAATACGGGAAGGATTAAAAATTTTGAAAGCGAATGAATAACCATAGGAGTAAATAAAACAAAAAAAGGGTCGATTTTTACATCAACCCTTTTGTGGTACCTCCCAGATTTGAACTGGGGACACACGGATTTTCAGTCCGTTGCTCTACCAACTGAGCTAAGGTACCCCGCTTTTTTTAGCGACGCAAAAGTAGTCTTTATTTTTGTAAAAAACAATTAAACTTTACATTTTTTAAAAAATTAGGGTAGTCAGCGAACTTTTATTAATTTGGATTCTTATTTCAGCATAAAAGTTTTATCGATCCTAATGATTAGGATACATTGATTATGATCTGTATAATTTAAAGTGCATATGTCAACAGGAAACATAGATATAAAAAAAATTACAACCCATGTCATTCAATCTATGAAAGATAGGGGAGAAAAAATTTCTATGCTCACGGCATATGATTTTAGTATGGCACGCATCATAGATGCATCGGGCATTGATATTATACTGGTTGGAGATTCTGCATCCAACGTAATGGCAGGTCATGAAACCACATTGCCTATTACCCTTGATCAGATGATTTATCATGCTCAATCAGTGGTTAGAGCAGTAAATCGCGCACTGGTCGTAGTTGATCTTCCATTTGGATCCTACCAAGGCAATAGCACTAAAGCCTTAAATTCCGCTATTGCTATTATGAAGGAATCTGGTGCTCACGCCGTAAAGCTTGAAGGCGGTGCAGAAATAGAAGAATCCATTCGCAGAATAATTTCTGCTGGAGTTCCTGTTATGGGACACTTAGGGCTAACGCCACAATCTATATACAAATTTGGCACTTACTCTGTCAGGGCGCGGGAAGAGGCAGAAGCCCAAAAACTGTTGGAAGATGCATTGTTGCTACAAGAAGCGGGTTGTTTTGCCCTTGTTTTGGAAAAAATTCCTGCAGAATTGGCTACTAAAGTAGCTGAAAGTGTTCATATACCGGTTATCGGGATAGGTGCCGGTGCAGGTGTGGACGGTCAGGTTTTAGTGGTTCACGATATGCTTGGACTGACAAAAGAGTTTCATCCACGATTTTTAAGGAGATATTTGAATCTTTTTGATGCAATACAATCTGCCATTCAAAATTATATCAGTGATGTTAAATCACAAGACTTCCCAAAAAAGGACGAACAATATTAAATGACATAAAAACATAAATTCGTGCCATTAGTCTTTAAAGCAAAATTTTTGAAATTTATATTTGCTGGGATATTTTTATCCATAATTTCAGTTGCGTGGCTGATTTATCCTCTATTTAGAAGAATTGGAATATCAGATTTTGCACAAACTGAATTTTATATTTCGACAGGGAGTAATTTCAATGATGTAGTTACTAGATTAGAAAGTCAAAAATTTATCCAAAGCACATCAGATTTTAATCGTTCGGCATGGTTACTGCGTTATAAAAATGCCCAAATAAGGCCAGGAAGGTATATTTTGAATGCCAAAATGACGTATTTGGATCTGGTGCGAAAATTGAGAAGCGGCAATCAGGATGCTGTATCCGTTGTGATTAATAATGTGCGAACTATTGAAGAATTGGCGGGTAAAATGGATCAATATTTTGAAGCGGATTCATCTCAATTGTTAGACTACTTAATGGATACCACAGTTTGCAGATCATTAGGTCTTACACCAAATAATATACTAACCCTATTTATTCCCAATACCTATGAGATGTACTGGACTACATCTCCTGAAAAACTCGTTACCAGAATGAATTTAGAGTATAAAAAGTACTGGTCAGAGGGGCGCCTTGCAAAAATCAAGAAGATGGGTTTGGACCAGTCAGGAGCTTACATCTTGGCATCAATAGTCGAAAAGGAGACAAACTACAATCCTGAGAAACCTACTATTGCAGGCGTTTATATGAATCGACTTAGGGCAGGCATGAAACTCCAGGCAGATCCAACAGTTGTCTTTGCATTAAAGAAATTTGATCTTAAACGCGTTTTGCACGGGCATTTAACATATGATTCTCCTTATAATACTTATATGTATGAGGGTTTACCTCCAGGCCCAATATGCATGCCTTCAATGACATCACTGGAAGCAGTCGTCAATATGGAGTCACATCAATTTATATATTTCTGTGCAAATCCTGACTATAGTGGTAAACATGCATTCGCGGTTACCTATGGCGAGCATTTAAAAAATGCCCGTGTTTTCAGTAGCTGGCTCGACGCTCAAAATATTAAATAGTCGTTTGCGTAACGTAATGGTTAAGTATAATTTTACTTAATCCTGGTGATATATTAAAATTGCTTTATTGTAATACATGGCAGCGTATTCAGTTATACTATTGTGAAATAATTCGCTGAAAAAATTTCTGTGTTTGGTATTGAAAACAAGCAACTCATAGGAATTTTTTTGAATGGCCTGATGAAGGCCTTCTTTTACATTTGGAGCGTGAGTAACTAAAATGGAATACTCCAAGTCGGGATAATATTTACTAAGCAAGTCCCGCAATATTGTTTCATTATAGTTGTCGTCAAGAGCGTTTATAACTACATGCAATATATGTAGGTTTTTATGCGTATTAACGCATATTTTACCAGCAGACACAATGGCGTTGGCATCTTCCTGTAGATTTTCAGAACAAAATAAAATATTATTGGCAGATTGATATTTTAAATCGTTAGGTATGAGATATAAGGGACACTTGCAGGATTTTAACAGGTCCAGTGATATGGATCCAAATATTTTTTTAAACTGATCACCTTCACCAGTAGAGCCCATAACCATGATTGTATTGGACTCTTCACTAATTTGGACCAGCTCTTTTACAGGAAAACCAACCTCAAATCGTGCTTCTACAAGTGGTTCTTTAACAAACTCACCAATCCAATCCTGATTTAGGGATTTAACAAGCTCATCCAATTTTTGTCTGCTTTTTGCTTCCAGATCTGCATCGGTGTAAGTTAATTCATTGAGCTGGGCTGAGGTAGGGAAGTATACATGTGTTAAATAAATAACACCATTAAGACTTTTGGCCAAGCTACGTGCAAAATTATAGGCATTTAGCGAGGCTTCACTGAAATCTGTAGGCACAATAATTTTAACCATATTCCCATATTTTGCTTTCTTAAGAATATTTTGAATAGCATTTCGCAATGAAACATTAAAATTTCCATTTGGCTTTATTTCATAGATGGTGTCATTATCAATCTTAACGGCTGGTACTGAATATATGTTATCTCTAATAAATTTGGAAACATCACTTATATCTTCAAGAATATAAGAAATACCTGCCTCCGTAAGGATATCCTTAATCTTTTGTTTTACCAATTGATGCCCGGAGGTTCCTGTCCCATATATTTTTATATCCATGAAAAAATTATAAAGTTAAAAATTAGTAAGATGCATGAGCTTCATTATCTTTTGCTAAACTTTTTATGATGTCATAAGTAGTAACAATACCTAAGAGTTTGTTATTTTCAACAACCGGAATGCCGTGAAATAAATTTTCTTTAAAAACTTCCAATGCTACATTTATTTTATCTGCAGGCTCAAGCTTTGCGAGCTTAGTTGTCATAATTTCCTTCGCAGTATAATTATTTAACCTTACTTCCTCAATAGATTTGTCCGTTTCACTCTTTGTGAATCCTCTTTTGAAAAAAAGAAAATCAGACTTACTTATTATACCTTTTAAGTTACCATCCTGAACAACTGGGATATGATGTATTTTATTGGAACTAAATATATCACCAACTACTGAAAGGCTATCATTTTCACTTACCGTAATCGGGTTTGGTGTCATAATTACTGATACAGGATCAAGAATATTCATAATGTTAAGAATTTATTGTAATTGAATTAATTTTACACAAATATCAGGCTTGTTAGCTTTAAAAAAAATGACCTAAATCATATCCCTAAGTGATTTATTAGCCATATTGTAAAAAGTATCTTATCTTTGAAAGTGATGGGAAAGGCATGATGAAATAAAACTGATGCTGCTCTATTTTAATTTGATTGCATCAAGATGATATTTTTAAACTACAATTTTCCTTTTTAGATATGGATTCGCAAATAGACTTGACAAAAAGGCTTTCAGCAATTTTTGAAACGGCTGTTGATGGAATTGTAGTTATAAATTCAAAGGGTATTATTGAAGATCTTAACGTCTCTGCTGCATATCTTTTTGCTTATGAAAAGCAGGAATTGCTTGGAAAATCAGTCAATGTGCTCATGCCCCGAGAGCATAGCGAACGTCATGATACTTACATCAGCAATTATACTTCGACAAGAGTTCCAAAAATAATAGGTATTGGACGAGAGGTCCAGGGTTTGAAAAAAACAGGCCAGATTTTCCCGTTTTGGCTTTCTGTTAGCGAAGTAATTCTTGAAGAAAGGACCATTTTCACAGGATTTATACACGATCTGAGCCGTATTAAAGAGGTCGAGGAAGACCTTAAATCCCTTAATGATGAATTGGAGCATAAAGTTACTCAGCGGACATACGAGTTGGAAAAAGTTGTCAATCAGTTACTTAATTTAAACAAACAGCTCGAAGAAGAAATTAAAGTAAGAATATTTACAGAGGAACAACTCAAGCAAAGGGAAGGGGAACTTGAAGTGAGTCTTGAAAAAGAAAAGGAGCTTGGAGAATTGAAATCTCGCTTTGTTTCGATGGCTTCCCATGAGTTTAGAACGCCATTATCAACGATTTTATCGAGTGCTTCGCTGATTTCAAAATATCCAAATACGGACCAGCAGGAAAATAGAGAAAAACACATTCTAAAGATTAAATCTTCTGTAGCACATCTTACAAATATCCTCAATGACTTTCTTTCTATCAGTAGGTTGGAAGAAGGAAAGCAATCAGTCAGAATGGAAAAATTTCCAATCCGTGAATTTATTTTGGAAATAAGTGATGAAATAGAAACTTTATTAAAAAACAATCAGCAATTTAAGCTTAATATGGCTGAATTAGACCAGGTTATGGAAAGCGACCCTGTAATGCTGAAAAATGTATTATTAAATTTGATTTCCAACGCAATAAAGTATGGGAAATACGATACATTAATTGAATTGAGTGTATATCCCGTTGATCGTTTTATACAGTTTGAGGTAAAAGATGACGGTATTGGAATACCGGAGGAAGACCAGAAATATTTATTTGACAGGTTTTTTAGGGCAGCCAATGCTATGAACATCGAAGGTACGGGTCTTGGACTGCATATTGTTAAAAAATATACAGATTTATTAAATGGCACCCTTGAGTTTAAGAGCAAACTCAGCGAGGGCACTTTGTTTAGCATTAGATTGCCAATGTATCAAAATTAAAATCTCTTATCATGCATAACAAAATCAACATTTTAGTCATTGAAGACAACAGGGATGTCAGGGAGAATCTGGAAGAAATATTAAGTCTCGCAGGGTATGAAGTAACCAGCGCTCAAAATGGAAAAGAAGGCGTAGCCAAGGCATTAGAGTATAGTCCAGATTTGATCTTATGCGATATTATGATGCCAGAACTTGATGGATTTGGCGTATTAAAAATTTTAGGCAGTCAACCGAAAACTATTGACATACCATTTGTATTTCTTACAGCAAAAAGTGAAAAGGATGATTTTAGAAAAGGTATGGGCCTTGGCGCCGATGATTATATCACAAAGCCATTTGATGATACACAACTCCTAGAGACAATTGATATTCGAATAAAAAAGAGTCAACGGATAAAGCATTCGTTTGATAAAACAGAAGTTGGGCTTCAGCGCTTTATTGACGAGGCTAAGGCGCAAAAAGAATTTGATAAACTTTCCCAGGATCGGGAAATAAGAAAATTTCACAAAAAGGATTCTATTTACGAGATTAACCAATACCCAAAATGGCTATATTTCGTAGCTTCTGGGAGAGTCAAATGTTACCAAATCAATGATTTTGGAAAAGAACTGATCACCCACATTTATACACCTGGTGATTTCTTTGGATACATTCCACTTCTAATGAATGAAAAATATCAGGATTATGCAGTAGCTTTGGAGGAATGTGAAATTAGACTTATACCCCCGGATGATTTTGCTATGCTGTTGCATAATAATCGCGAATTTGCAGCCAGATTCATTAAAATGTTGGCAAATCAGGCGGAAACTATTGAAAAGAACCTGATTGATCTCGCTTACAGTTCTGTGCGCAAAAGGGTTTCCAAGGCGCTTTTGAAATTTCATGAATCTAATAACACTAAAAACATGTATATTCTGAGGGACGATATTGCAAGTCTTGCCGGAACTGCAAAGGAAACAGTTATCAGAACACTGTCTGACTTTAAGAATGAAGGTATCATCAATATTGAAGAAAATCGAATTACCATTCTACATCTGGATAAGCTCATCAATATGCCTCAATAAATGATATTATTTTTTACACTTTCAAACTCTGACAAAGACTTATCCAGAAAATATTAGAAAATTACAATGCTTGAAATTTATTGCGGATTAATTAATATTGTCTAAAACGACATTGCCAACAACCGG
>JAUMBJ010000122.1:7047-7637 GCA_032115755.1 Saprospiraceae bacterium | reverse complement strand
CAATGAGATTACTAAAATGAATCCTGCCAAAGAAACTCCTATCGTCAATACAGGTAAATCTGATTTTCTTGGCCCTTCATATGTCCTGTAATATGGCAAAAATCTATTTATAGTGAATATGCTTCCAAAATTGGAAACTGTTGCCAGGGGCATGGCTAATGCAGAAAAAACACTGATTAAACCTATCTGAGCTGATGTCAGATAGTTGGGAAAGAGAAGTAACATATTCAGTGCACCAATAGCAAAACCAATATAACTGATTACACTATATTGAATGCTCTGATTTCTGATGATTCCCATCAGCGCAAGATTTCCCTGTTAATTAGCTGCAATTTCTTCGTTTTTATGCTTTTGCCAGTAGTATAAGGAATACCCGGCCAACAACAAAATCAGGAAGGAACTTACATAGGCTATGTTCGCCCCTGTATAATAGGACATTGGTTTAAATTCAAATACCACTTCATGCTTGCCCTCTGGAAGACGCATACCTCGCAGCAAATAATTTACACGAATATGATCCGCAGGTTTACCGTCAATAGTGGCTTCCCATCCTTTGTCAGGTCCGTACCAAATCTCCGAAAAGACTGCAA
>JAUMBJ010000122.1:0-7037 GCA_032115755.1 Saprospiraceae bacterium | reverse complement strand
TCACCCTGAGTATCATACGTATACACCAATTTATTGGGCGAATAGGATTTTAAGGTAATGACACCATTTTTTTGAAGTTTCAAATCCTTTGCGTAAGATTCAAACTCCTTATGTATGACAACTTCCCCTGCTGGATCAAAGCTGCCTAATGAGTCTATTTCAGCATTTGCATTTTCCGCCCAAATGATATTATTGACAAACCATGCATTTCCAAGAGCAGCAGGATTTCGCTGTACACGGGAATTATTATTTTCGTCTCCTAGAATAAAATATTTTGTATTGAGCATATTTAGTACTTCCATATTGTTATTGGCAATATGGCGGTCAATAACATCTTGAAATCGTTGCAATTTCGCAGCATGATAACCTCCTATTGTTTTGTGAAAATAGGACGAACTTGCTGCATTGAAGGTATTGATCGTTGCATCGAATACACGGAAATTCGGATCCTTATCTTCCATGATTTGCAAATCCACATCCCTGGCCTCAAAATTTTGTTGATATTGTCTGGATGATACAAAATCTTTCTTATCGAGATATGATTTACCCTGAACATACAAATCTCCAAATCCCAACACCCCGATTATCCCCAACATAAAAAACTGGGAAATTTTATTTTGAATATAAAAATATATAGCAGCAGATACTAATGAAATGAGTAAAAAAGTATTTATGGCTGAGGATGATAACATTTCCTGGCGCTGCAATATTAAATCATCTAGTATTTCTTTATAATTTTGGTCATTTTCAGTGGTAAACGTAAAAATATCACTTCCAAATAAGTACAAAAAGAGAGACAAGCCACCAAGTAATCCGAAAGACACATAAAGTGGCGTGAGCATTGATCTTTTGTCCTCTGCATTAAGCATTTCCCTTAGCCCCAGCACACCTAGTAATGGAATAAGAATAGCCGTTACACTAAGCACAGAATTAGGCGTACGAAATTTGTTAAACAACGGCATGTATTCATATAAAAACCGATTAAGCTCTGGTAAATTTTTACCAAGAGACAACATCATAGTAAATATCACTGCAGCCACCAACCACCACTTCAAGTCTCCTTTTACTGCAAATGCACCAAAAACAAATAAAAAGAATACCACGGCACCAAAGTAAATTGGTCCACTGGTAAATGGCAGCCCTCCCCAATAAGTAGGCAGTTGAGTCTCTTTGCGCATGCCTAGTTTTCTGACCAAAGGTGCGTCTCCGTCAACCCATTCGCCACTACCCCCTCCTACTGCTTTGGGTATAAAAGATGACAAAAGATCTCTATAGGTATTTGACCAACTCATGGCGTATTCCCATTCAAGGCCATCAGTTTCGCTGGAGGATTTTGGAACGTTACCCTCAGAAACGAGTATAGGTTTTCCTCGCATCGTAGATTCGGAGTATTCAAAAGTTGTCCATATCTGTGATGCAGATGCCCCCAAAGCAAGTGCCAAACCAATAATTAGCGATCCTGAAGCTTTCAAAAAATTAAGCACCTTACCATCTTTAATAGCATAAATTAAGTACACTAAACCCAGAATTAGCACCACAAATCCCAAATAATAAGTCATTTGTGGGTGATTGGAAAAGACATTTAATCCAAAAAATAATGCAAACATCGCAGTGCCCGCAAGGTATTTTCCTCTAAATGCCAAAATGATACCACCAAGAGCAGGAGCACCATACATGATTGTCCTCAATTTAGTAACATGCCCGGCCTCGTATAAAATCACATTATTGGTTGACAATCCAAAAAATAACGCCCCAATCAGACTCAACCATATATTTACACCCATGAGTTGTAAAAAAACATAAAATGCCAACATTCCCGCAATAAACATCCCTGCAGGTCTTTTCAAACCAAGATTAAATATGCGGTCTACATATCCTAATACATTACCTTTGTTTTTTGTGACAATTTGATAGGTTGGCATACCCCCAAACATACTGTTTGTCCATAACGCGTCTTCACCGGTATTCCGCTCGTATTCCAATGCTTCATGTGCCATTCCCTGATATTGTATGATATCTCCTTGCTCTACTTCTTTTCCTTCAAATTGAGGGAAAAAGTAAATAACATTCACTAATAATATAATAAGTACAGGCAGTAAATGTGGCTTGATCAAATTTAAGTTCACTTGCTTTATTTTTATCGTGAAATAAAAAATTATAACTTGATTATTTTTTTTCTAATTATTTTACCAGGATACGCCAATTGTAGATGATACAAACCCTTAGGCCACATAGCTGTCGAAATAGTAATCCGATTTTCTACTGTTGAAGCGTAAACTGGGCGTCCTATAACGTCAAATATAATTATTTTTCTATCTTCTGGCAGCTCTTCTAATATTATATTTAATAACTGCTCCGCAGGGTTTGGATACATGCTTATTGAAAACAAATCCGAAGCTTCCTGAACTCCTGTAGATTTAACTTTAATAAAAACATCTTCGAATTGACCATAGCAGTTTTTAACGGTATGACTTATTTTCATGTCATAGAAATAATAATAGTAACTTAACCCTCCAGATGAAATAGGGATTTTAATGACATCATTAATCTCAAACGGATAAGGAATTCCGTTTTCAAAATTCCTGGACAGCCGCGGACTGACATGTCCAAACTGACTAACATTAGTGAAAGAATCTGTCCTAAGCACGTAATTACCCTTTTCAATTTTCCAATTAAGTATTAGCATATTTACCCCAGGTTCCAAATGAAATTCTTTTTCGTATATGAGTTTTCCAGATGTATGTCTTAATAAGAGTTTTCTCAAACCAGGCTTATCTGTCATTACCTTCAATTCATGTAATGTCATTGGTCTTTGAATCTCCAACGGCATCGATCCAGACACATTATTGGAACCATATTGTGCTCCCTCAGGAAATGTCTTTAAACCCACTGAAAGCCTTGCGGATTCAAGACCTTCCTTTTTTCTGTAATAAAAAATGGTATCCTCGAAGATCTTTCCAGTTAAAAATTCTCTACCAACAATTATTGGTGATTGCAAAGTATCAGCATACCATTCGTACTCAGCACCTCCAAATGCAAATAATAGACTATCTCCTTCCATTACTTCTCTATCATTTAAATCATCAGTCTTTACCTCAGTACTTATCACTTCTATTGTATCAAAAAACACATTGCCACATGCATCTCTAGCTTCAAGCCCCAATATGCCAAATCCATTAACTTCTATAAACCTTGAAGTATCTCCATTAGACCAAAAATATGATTTCGCCGGAATAGATTTGATGATAGTTTTTTCATTGGAACACAAATAAACATACCTATCTCCCAAGAGATCAGCATCATGCTCCAAACAAGTATTTAAAACTCGGACAGGCTTTGAAATATGTCTACATCCGGCTTGATCCGTCATTTCAACAAAATACTGCCCTGGTGTAGTGATTTCTTTAATATGCTCCCCCAGCTTTCTATTCCATGTATAAGAACTCATACCTTCTGGAGCCTTAAGGAGCAGGGTACTATCTTCAGCAAACCATTTTAGATGCTCCGTCACACATTTACCCTCTTCGATTAAATATGTTCTTTGACTTGGAAGGTCATATATCCATTGCGCATATCCGGCAGGCCACACTACTTGTACGCTGTCTACTTTATCAGCAGTTCCTAAACCGAAATGCAGCTGCGTAGAATGAGAAACACCATAACTCTCCCCTGATTTTAGAATTCTTGTTTGAATGCTTCCGTTTACAAATACGCTAACTTTTGCACCAATACCAAGGGTATTTGTAGATTTACCTCTAAGATTAAATTTGATAAAATGATTTGAATTTCCTTCATTTACGTACATTCGATCTGGTGTGCTTCCGGGAAAGTTCAATAGTTTCACATGATGTGCATGGATGTCAATAAAACCATCATCGTTGATATCTCCGCATACGGCAGATACACCTGGCATTATGCCGGAATTTTGATTTGAAAGTACAAAACGATTTAAACCATCATTTTTATAAATATCAATTCCTTGTGTGCCAGATATAAGTAAATCTGGATAACCGTCATTGTCAAAATCCCTCCATGCCACTTGAAAATCAATTACATTTTCAGGTCTGGCAGGAAAATCTAATTCCCTGAAAAAAGCACCATTTACGTTTTCATAGAGCTGACTCGGCGCATAATGATTAACTACAAAAGCATCCTGATCACCATCATTATCCATATCACAAAAACTAACTGCCCAGGATTGATGGCCACTATCAAATCCAAAATCAGCAGCTTTATCCGTATATTTTCCATGACTATCGGAAATAAAAAGTCTATTGACTCTTCGAGGATCTTTTGGATCTGTGATACCCGCCCTACACTTTGCTATAGCTAAATCCATTAATCCATCACCATTCACATCTGCCCAGTCGCTTCCATAATTTCCAGACATGTCTGATGCTGGTGTCGTGGCAAAATTAAATAAGCCAGTTTCAGCACTAAAGCCATTATCGGAAATTTTCAATAGGAGATTAGGGCCATCATCATTACAAATAAACAATTCTGGTGTATTATCTCTATTAATGTCTACAATATTGGCAGTTTGTGCTATGAAAGGAACCTGGATATTTGACCGCGACCATCCTGCTTGCTTCTGATAATAAATATTACCAAGACCGGAGCTTCCAAATGATGCGATGTCTGGGTAACCGTCAAAATCAAAATCATTACAAACCATAGAAAACTCAGGCACAACAAACCTGGCAACGGCAGTATCTCCGGGTAAAAACGGCACATTTGAAATTACGCCATAGGCAGGGCGCAAGATATAACCCTTGTCCAAAGCTACAATATCATCTATCAAATCACCATTAATGTCGGTAATGACGCCTGGTAAAGTACTGAATGTAGGGACATTTCGCTTAAAAAAATTAGTCTTGTCTGTAAATCTGGGAAAACCCTGCGTATAACTAATCAGAGGTAGTAAACTTAGTAAAGTAAATATGTATGACTTTCTGATCATGTGACAATTACACATATACAAGTCACAAATATAAATAAAATATATTAAAAAATAATATATTTATCTAGGGTCCGTGAGTACTGCCCGAATTTCTTTCTTATAAGCCAGATCCAGCACAGCGACAACACTTTCATTGGTAGCTTTACCTGAAGGGCTGACAACTATAGCAGCTTTATCACCTAATTTTGATTTTAGGCGATCAATAGCATTTTCGATACCTTTAATATTTACTGGCGACCCATTTAAGGTATATCTGTCATTATCGTTAATGGCTATTACTGTATTTTTAGCTTGAGGAGGAGGACTTTTGGTTTTTCTGCCAGGTAACTGTAAGTTTAGCGCATTGGGAACCACCATAGAAGAAGTAAGCATAAAGAATATGAGCAGCAAGAATATAATGTCTGTAAGTGATGACATATTAAATTCTGTTGACATCTTAGATCGTTTGTTGAGTCCCATTACCCTTAATTAATAATGTTAAATATCTTTATTACTTTCCGGAACCGTTGATGCCTGAGTTGCGATTATCGCTTTTAGTCGCAGACCGCTTGCAATTTTCATCACCTGGTGGATTTTTTCCCACGGAACACCAGCTTCGGAGATAATAGTGACTGTTGCATTATCCTTATTATTGGAAAATCTAACTGCCGTAGCAATATCTTCCTCCAGCATATCGTCAGAGCTCTCAATCCCTAATACCGTAATCGTTCCATCTAGCTTCATCATTACAGGCAAATCGGTAGGAGCTACAGTTTTTGAGTCCGACACAGGCAAATCCATATTTATCTGCACCATACTTGATGTCAACATAAAAAAAATGAGCAGTAAAAAAATGATATCCGTCAAAGAGGACATATTGAATTCTGCACTAACCTTACTTCGCTTTTTAACAGCCACGTTTTAATTTTTTTTATAAATAATTAGTGCCCGGGTTCCTGAAGCAAATCCATAAAATCTATTGTAGTTTTTTCCATCAGGAAAACTACTTTATCCACTTTAGCAACTAAAAGATTATATCCCACAAATGCAAAAATACCGATTACCAATCCAAAGGCAGTGGTGATCAAAGCCTGATAAATACCTCCTGCAAGTACGTCAGGCGTAACATTTTGTTCTGATGCCATTTGATAAAAGGCCAAAATCATACCTGTTACAGTTCCTAAAAAGCCCACCATCGGTGCTGCTCCAGATATACTGGCTAATGTGGAAAGATTTTTTTCCAGTTTAAATACTTCTAAATTTCCAACATTTTCTATAGCTGCATCAATATCCTTTAGCGGCTTTCCAATGCGCAACAATCCTTTTTCGATCATTCTTGACATTGGTGAGTCTGTAGCCTTACATAGTGCCTTAGCACCTTCAATGTTTCCGGATGAAACAGCTATTCTTATGTTATTCATAAAATTCTGGTCAAACTTTCCTGCTTTTTGGATGGTCAACCAACGCTCCACAAAAATAGCTACAGCTGCAACCGATAATAGCAAAAGTATTAACACTATGGCGATACCTATAGGTCCACCTAAAACAATAATATCAATTAAATTTTGTGACTCCTCTACAGTAGCTTCCTGTTCAATAACTTCAGCATTTTGAAACCACAGTAAAAATAAATTCAACATATTCATAAATTGTATTTTGGAATTAAAACGAGTAAAATAATATTTTATTATATGACAAAATAAATCAATATGTCAATAACTCGACAAAAATACAATATTTAATATTACATAAAAATTTAATTTATTTTTTTAATCATAAAATATGACGATACCTTTTTACTATTTAAAAAATTAATGGCAGGCACTTTGACTAAACCAGCGATTGAATAAAATCGCGTTTCCATATAATTTTTTGTATTTTTGTGGTCCGGAAAAATACAGCATGACAAATATAACTTTTTTAGGCCAATCCAGTTTTTTAATAGAAACCCAGGGTAAAAGATTGCTGTTTGACCCCATGATTTCCTTTGACAAAACGGGACCTGAATATCAGTTAGACGCTTTAAAACCGGATTATGTAGTGATCAGTCACGGTCATTCTGACCATATATCAGATGCTGAAGAAATTTGCCGCAGAT
>JAUMBJ010000121.1:63007-71373 GCA_032115755.1 Saprospiraceae bacterium | reverse complement strand
AGGGGGTGATTCTATTTTTTACTACGTTTTGTTGATTTAAAATATCATTATCACTTTTTGAAAATGTGTTGTATACCTGACCAACATTGGCATAAAGATTACTCCATGCGGAGCTGTTGTTTGAGTTTAATAAACCATTTCTGATCACAGAGGCTGTTGCTCCACTTGTTACAAAATTATACCTTGCCAAAATGGGATTAATATTGGGATCAGCTGTAAAATCTCCGATATTTTCAATAAATCCAGTATGTCCAACAGGTTCAAATGGAGGTACATTTGGATCAAGCAATCCAAAAGTTGGAGACCAGCTTCTTTTTACCTCTCCATAATATCCATAATCAAATAGTCTATCTTCATGTCTAAAATCCTCCTGACGTCCCAAGGATTTTTCATATCCTAAGGTTAAGGTATATTGTAAATTTCTGATTCCACTTGAATTTGCGTCATCCTGCGAAATACCTTGTCGACCTAACTTATGCCTGAATCTTAAATTTCCGCGGTACTTATTGGAATAACTAAATGGATTATTTCTCCAATTCAGCAAACTCCAGGTTGAACCGGATCCGGAAACACCAGAACTTCCTGGATTAAATCGATCTCTTCTGTCATTTAAGTTACCAGAAAGGGTCAAATCAATATTATCAGATATCCTGGCGTCCAATCTAGCCGTAATATCTAAGTCTATATCTTCTTCATTGGGTTTAGCTTTTAACGGAGCTCCCATCCTTTCACTATTTACTAATTCTAGAGAAGGAAACGGAGAATCCCCAACAAAATAAATTGGATTTGCTTCCAGTTCATCAATAAGCTCATTTGAAGCTCTATACACTCCCAACGCTGAAGGTCTGTTATCCCTTACATTTCTGTACTGCCCTGAAAAACGATATCCCAATATCGTTTGCTTCTTTTTATTCTTAAAAATAGGTCCCGCAAGGTTACCGCTAATCAGATTGTATCCATATCCATCTAAATATTCTGAAGTTTCAAGTTCAAACATACCTGATATCGCATCAGAAGGACCTCTTGATGTAATAGAAATAATCCCTCCCGTTACGTCTCCATATCTTGCCTCTACTCCACCGACCACAACCTGTAATTGCTCTATTTCTGATTGAGGAATAAGATTTCCGGTTACCCTAACTCCATCAATAAAGTAAATTGTTTCATTGGCCCTTGAACCTCGCACATTAATTTCACCTCCGTCGGTCGATGCCAACCCCGCTGTTGTTGCCGCAATGGCATTGACGTTTTTGGTAGGTAAAGATCTGATTTTCTCCGCGGTAACTGTTGAACCCTGAGTGGTATTATCAATTTCTATGAGTGGGACCTTATATTCTGTAATAACAACGCCTAAATCTAATAAAATGGCATCGTCAGAGAGCTCAAAATTTACTCTGTTGGTTCGTCCTGCCTTCACCACGATACCGGTAAGTCTTTGTGACGCATACCCGAGTAAACTCGCCTCCATATCATAGGTTCCTGGTTGTACTTCTGAAATAAAGTAATTACCGTCCATATCTGTCTCGGTGCCCGTTATTAACACCCCTCCTCTATATAAGGCAACGGTACCAAATATGATTGGTTCACCCGTTTTGACATCCTTTACCTTACCTTCAATGGTTGTTTGTGCACTCAAGCCGTTGACCAGCAAGATCATTACACATATTGAAAATAAAAATCTCAGCATACTCTGGATATTTCTTTGATTAATTAAATACTTTAAAGACCACAATGATAACCAAAAAGCCATTCTTTGCAAAATTTTTACTATAACTTTTGGTAGTAAAATTTTTCAATTTTTAATTTGTTTTTTGATAAGAGTTTATTTTTTGATTTTTAAAAGCCAGACTTTTTTTGTTGTTAAGTCCCGCTCTTTTTCAAAAAATAATTATTTTCCATATCATAATTGATTACTTTAAGATCATTTGATTATGTGTTCAATTTTTTTCAAAATTGTTAATGCTATCAGCTCCAGTGATTCATGCGTCCACCCGGCCACATGCGGTGTAAGAACTACCTGCTCTAGTTGATATAGTTTCTGATATATTTCTTTCTCCTCGTCATTATATGTTTCAGGTTTTTCATTCTCAAATACATCCAAACATGAACCACTTACTTTTCCGGAATTCAATGCTTCCAACAAATCAATAGTTCGGACAATTTTACCTCTTGAGGTGTTAGAAATTATCACATTGTCCTTGCAGGAGGAAATAAAACTTTTATCTACCATATAAACTGTTTCTGAGGTCAAAGGAATATGCAGAGAAATTATATCCGATCTATCTGTAAGCTCTTTCAACAAAACTCTATCTACATGATTTATAGAGGATGGAAATTCAATTCTATATTTATCATAACCAATGATTTCCATTCCTAATCCAATGCACTTTTCCGCGAATGCACAGCCCGTATGGCCAAGACCTATTATTCCCAGTGTTTTACCTCGCAATTCAAATCCTCTGTTTTGTTCTCGCTGCCAGTTAAATTCCCTTACCTGTCTATCTGCCCGAATTAAATGATTAGAAAGTGCCAGTAACATGCCAAGTTCGTGCTCTGCCACTGCATGACAATTTCCCTCGGGTGCGTTACACACAAATATTCCACGGTCATTACAAATGTTTGTGTCAATGATTTCCATTCCTGACCCCAATCTGGCAATCCACTTCAGATTTACAGCCTTGTCCAACATCTTTTTATCCATCAATATTTTACTATTGATGACTATTCCGACATAATTATCAATGATTTGGTATAATTTATCATTATCCATAGTAGTATCATATTCCACATGGAAACCACGTTGCCTTAAAGTTTCAGGCAAGATCTGATGAACATAATCCGTTATTAATATTGATTTCAGCAGTAAATTTTTTATTGATTGACAAATATAAATATATTATAATTTTTTTTAAAGTGTTTTCAGGATTTGTTTTTTAAACAAGCTATTAACTTCTTATAAACCTGAAAAACTGACCATTTTTTACCTAAGCAAAAACTTCATATATAAAAAAATTTAATTTTAATATCAATAACCTTCCAAAATCTTGACAATTCAACTTATTTTTGTATCCCAAACACCAACCTCCTCCCCTTATGCCAAAAGACGCATCGATCCGCTCCGTTTTAATTATCGGCAGCGGCCCTATCATCATAGGCCAGGCTTGTGAATTTGATTACTCCGGAACACAGGCAGCAAGATCCTTAAGAGAAGAAGGCATCGAAGTATCGCTGATCAATTCGAATCCTGCAACCATAATGACGGATCCCGTCATTGCAGACCATATTTATTTATGGCCTCTAACTCCGGAAAGTCTCGAAAAAATTCTTCAGGAACGACAAATTGATGCTGTACTTCCAACTATGGGCGGACAAACTGCTCTAAACCTTGCCATAGAAGCTGATAAAATGGGGATTTGGAAGAGATACAATGTCCGAATGATAGGCGTAGATGTTGATGCAATTGAATTAACTGAAAATCGCGAAGCTTTCAAACAACATGTTGTCAAACTAGGTATGAAAGTGGCAGATTCTCAGATTGCCAATTCATTTTTGGAAGGAAAGGAGGCTGCACAGCATATTGGTTTTCCGCTGGTTATTAGGCCTTCATATACCCTTGGAGGAACCGGAGGCGGATTTGTTATGAAAGAAGAAGATTTTGACGAGGCACTTAGACGGGGTCTAAATGCCTCTCCAACACATGAAGTTCTGGTAGAAAAAGCCGTACTTGGTTGGAAAGAGTTTGAGCTCGAACTCCTAAGAGATAATAATGACAATGTTGTGATTATATGTACGGTTGAAAATCTCGACCCTATGGGGATTCATACAGGCGACAGTATTACTGTTGCTCCAGCAATGACGCTTTCAGATACAGCCTTTCAGCAAATGAGAGATGAAGCCATCACCATGATGCGTTCTTTGGGTAATTTTTCTGGCGGATGTAACGTACAATTTGCACTAAATCCGGAAAATGAAGAAATTATTGCTGTTGAGATAAATCCACGAGTATCCAGATCTTCTGCACTGGCCAGTAAGGCTACGGGATATCCCATTGCAAAAATTGCCGCTAAACTGGCTATTGGTTACAATCTGGATGAATTAAAAAATCAGATTACAAAAACAACATCGGCATTTTTTGAACCTACACTAGATTATGTCATTGTCAAAATGCCTAGATGGAACTTCGAAAAATTTTATGGGGCTGACCAAACGCTTGGTCTCCAAATGAAATCAGTTGGAGAAGTTATGTCCATTGGAAGAACATTCCTAGAAGCACTTCAGAAAGCATGTCAGAGCCAGGAAAATAACAGAAGCGGTCTTGGGGCAGACATGAAGGAATGGATACAGACAGATGATATTCTCAGCAGACTTGAAAAAGTAAGTGATGATCGTATTTATCGGGTCAAAGACGCACTAAGACTAGGTGTACCGGAAAAAACTGTGCATAAACTAACAAAAATTGACCCTTGGTTTATTAAACAAATCAAACGATTGGTTAAAGCGGAAGAAAAATTACTTCGCTACAATGTAGCTGAAGATATTCCTTTTGATTTTTTCCGTGAACTTAAAACTATGGGATACAGCGATGCACAGATTGCATGGGTGCTGCGTATCAAGGAAGAGGAAGTCACCCGCCAAAGATTAAAATTAGGCATTAAAAGGTCTTATAAGATTGTGGATACCTGTGCTGCAGAATTTGAAGCTAAAACACCTTATTACTATTCGTGTTTTGATCAAGAAAATGAAAGTATTCCTTCTGAGAAAAAGAAAATTATCGTACTTGGCTCTGGTCCCAATAGAATTGGACAAGGAATTGAATTTGACTATTGCTGCGTTCATGGCCTTCTTGCTATTAAAGAAGCGGGATATGAGGCCATTATGATTAATTGTAATCCCGAAACCGTATCAACAGATTTCGATGTTGCTAATAAATTATACTTTGAACCTATTTTTTGGGAACATCTTAAAGAAATAATCGACCTCGAAAAACCAGAAGGTGTCATAGTTCAGCTTGGAGGGCAAACAGCTTTGAAATTGGCTGAAAAACTTCACCAAAATGGCATTAAGATTATTGGAACATCTTTTGACAATATGGACCTGGCAGAAGATAGAGGCAGATTCTCTGATTTGCTAAAATTGCTTGAAATTCCCTATCCAAAATATGGCGTGGCCAACGATGTTGACCAAGCACTTGAAGTTGCCAGAGTTGTGTCTTATCCGGTACTCGTCAGGCCGTCTTATGTGCTTGGCGGACAAAGAATGAGAATTGTAATCAATGACAATGAATTGGAAAAGCATGTCCTTACTATCTTTAAGCATATGCCAGATAATAAAGTGCTAATAGATCAGTTCCTGGAAAGAGCCAAAGAGGCAGAAATTGATGCCATTTTCGACGGTGAAGAAATGCATATTATGGGCATCATGGAGCATATTGAACCAGCCGGTATACATTCAGGAGATAGCTCAGCTGTTTTACCTACTTACAGTTTAAGTGATCATGTCATTGAGCAAATGAAAGTATATGCACTGAAATTAGCAAAAGCACTTCAGATAAAGGGACTTATAAATATTCAGTTCGCCATTAAAAATGAAGAAGTTTTCGTTATCGAAGCTAACCCCAGGGCTTCGAGAACTACACCTTTCATCGCAAAAGCTTACGGAGTTCCTTATCTCGATATTGCTACAAAAGTGATGATGGGTACACACAAGCTGAAAGATTTTGATATTCAGAAGAAGCTTGAAGGATATGCCATAAAGGTTCCTGTTTTCTCATTTGAAAAATTTCCAAATGTTGATAAAAATTTAGGACCAGAAATGAAATCTACGGGAGAAATGATATATTATATTAAGGATCTTTATGATCCGTTTTTCCGAGAACTTGACAGTAAAAGATCTATGTTTCTAAGCAGATAATTATCCATCGACTTCTTTTGTCAATGTTGAAGCGAGCGTCAAAAAATGACTGGCTGTCTTGGCATCGTCGAATACCTCAAGGGCTCGTTTACGGCCTTTTTTGCCCATGTTTTCTCTGCTTTTAACGTCAAGGTTTATAAAATTAAGTATAGCCCTCCTAAGCGATCCAGCATCTTGAGGCTTCACAAACATGACCTCCTCGTTATGGGTTGCCATTTCCCTGCAACCTGTTACTTCCGACATTATAACTGGCGTACCCATAGCCATGGCTTCCATTATCACTTTAGGCATTCCCTCCCTGTATGTCGGCAGTACAACGCAATCTGAAGCAGAAATCCAATCCCTCACATCTTCTGCATAACCTTCATAGGATATTACATCTTCATCTATCCATTTTAATAATTCAGTATGACTGACCGAGGCAGGATTATCCTTGTCAAGGTTGCCTACAATAACAAAATGAGCTGTAGTTTCCAACAATTTAACTTGACGAGCCGCTTCTACAAATTCCCTGATACCCTTATCATATAAAAGTCTTCCAATATAGGTAAATGTTATTTTACCCTTTTTGTTGACGACCTGCTCAGGAATAAAATGTTTAATATCTACTCCGCATCCCATTACCGCTGAAGCATGAGAATCTCTAACTATTTTCTGTTGGACAAAATACATCTTGTCTTCATTATTTTCAAACACCAGGTGGCTGTTTATTTTGCTGACTAGTTTATAAATCTGCTTCATAGTACGCTGTTCCATCCGATTTCGAATAAAAGCATATCCTAATCCAGTTAGCACACTTACCGAAGGAATTTTTGTAAAAAAAGCAGCAAATCCTCCAAAAATGTTAGGCTTATGGGTAAAATGAAAAATCAGATCCGGTTTTATCGAACGATATAGGTAGAATAATTCAAAAATTAGCTGAATATCCCTGATGATATGAAATCCTTTCCTATGCAATTTTGTAATATCATAATGATGAACTTCAGGAAACTGTTCACGGTAGTGAATAAAATGATCTACTGGCGCAGCTACCACCACGTCATATCCATGTTGAAGCAGTATCTTGATAACTGGAAGTCTGAAATTGTAAATATTCCATGTTGTATTTGAAACCAAAAGAATTTTTCTGCGATGCTTTGATCTGTGCATTATTCAGACATTATACATTCTAATTATGCTCCGATATTTTGTACAACTTCCTTGATCTCCTGTTCTGCGCTTTTGGGATAAATAAGTAATGCATCAGTTTCGTCTACGATGATATAATCATGTAACCCTTTGATGACGATCTTTTTGGGATTCTTCGATACGACAATAACATTATCGCTGTCCATCAGATAAATATGACTCCCAATTTCTACATTACCCCTGCCTCCAGACAAATAGGTATATAAACTATTCCAAGTACCGAGATCGGACCAACCTATATCCGCAGGGATAGTATACACATTTTCAGCTTTTTCCAGAATGGCATAATCCACTGATACGGATCTGGTCGAAGGATAAATCTGGTTTATATAATGTTGCTCATCTTGAGTACCAATTATTCCCGGTTTGGATTCCAATTTTTCAAGAATATCAGGAGCATTATTTTTAAATGCATCTAAAAGGGTATTGATATGCCAGACAAACATACCAGCATTCCATAAATAATTTCCTGACGAGATATAGGAAACCGCAGTTTCCAAATCAGGTTTTTCTTTAAATGATTTGACTTTAAAAAGTTGCCTTCCCCCATTTATTTGATCATCATTATCATAACATATATAACCATATCCCGTATCAGGTCGAGTGGGCTTTATTCCCATAGTAATAATGTAAGGGTTTTGGTAAGCATATTCAAATGCCATATCCAATAATTTTACAAATTCATCTTCTTTTAAAATGACATGATCTGATGGTAAGACAGCTAAAACGGCATCAGCATCCTTTGATTTAATACGCAGTGCCGTATAGGCTATACAGGGTGCTGTATTATTCATAGATGGTTCGTAAAGTATATTTTCAGCAGGAAAATCATGAAGCTGTTCTTCTATAAGTCTTTGATATTTTTGATTGGTTACAATTAAAATATGTTCTTTAGGTACCAGTTTAAGACATCGCTCAATCGTCATCTCTATCAACGATTTTCCGATCCCTAAAATATCCAGAAACTGCTTTGGTTTTTCAGATGTAGACGCAGGCCAGAACCTACTTCCTACCCCTCCAGCCATAATAGCTATATATCTGTGTTGATGTAAATCTTGCATTCAATTGGTATTTAATCTTCTACGGAAATAAGATAATTACTATTTTCGATTATTCTGCCAATAGGTTCAATGTGGTCACCCAAATGATGTGCTAAAAAGATTTGTTTAACCTCGTCAATGGCATCCGGAGTTACCGCAACCAACAATCCCCCGCTAGTCTGTGGATCAGCAAGCAATGAAAGTGTACTCATTTCATTACCATTGTCA
>JAUMBJ010000121.1:26068-62997 GCA_032115755.1 Saprospiraceae bacterium | reverse complement strand
CTGATATTTATTTTATGTCGGTATGATTTTAAATTTCTTGTTGTTCCCCCTGGAATAGCTTGTGCTTGTATGAGCACAGATATGTCTGGACAAATCATCGGAATTTTATGATTCCAAAGCGTTGCGTAAACTTTACTTCCTTCACACATTTCCGTTAAATGACCAAGTAAACCGAATCCGGTAACGTCCGTCATAGCAGATACGCCAGGAATTTTACCAAGTGCTTCTCCTACTTTATTCAATGTCATCATTTGACGAGCTGCCAGGGACTTTAAATCCTGATCAATTAAGCCCTTTTTTTCTGCAGTAGTCAAAATCCCAACGCCAAGAGGTTTAGTAAGAAACAAAAAATCCCCTGGTTTTGCTGAATTGTTTTGTTTAATGTGCCTTCGGTCAGAAACACCATTTACTGCAAGTCCAAAAATTGGCTCGGGGGCATCAATACTATGTCCTCCAGCAAGTGGGATACCCGCCTCAAGGCAAATGCTACGGCCACCTTCAATGACTTTACCTGCAATTTCTGGTGATAATTTCTGAATCGGCCATCCAAGAATAGCTATCGCTAAAACAGGTTTTCCTCCCATCGCATATACATCACTAATGGCATTTGCCGCAGCAATTCTCCCAAAATGATAAGGATCATCAACAATTGGCATAAAGAAATCCGTCGTAGAAATTAAAGCTGTTTGGTCATCCAGCAAATAAACTGCTGCATCATCCTTGCTATGATTGCCTACCAGCAATCTATCAAAGTCAGGAATAGCCAGATTGGAAGATAGCATCTGATCTAAGACATCTGGTGCTATCTTACAACCACATCCTGCTCCATGCGAATATTGTGTGAGTTTTATATTTTCCATATTTTTTCTATACTTTAAGGCGTTTTCCCCGACTATCTTGCATTTCTTCTTCTTTCAGAATTCTAAGTGCATTTTTTTCTGTAGATACTTCATTACACAGGATCCTGATAATATCGGTGTCGGGTATAGCCTTCATTTCAAGACTTTTTTGATAAAACCTGTCATAATACGTTAACAAAATTCGAAACGCTTCTTTAATGTTCTGATCAGCAAGATACCCAAGTACCAGTTTCGTATCCTTTCCCCCGAGCCGTTTGCGAATACGCATTGTGGCATTGACAAGCTTTTCGAGATCCAATTGACCATAATCTTCTAAAATGTGATTTAACCTTTCTTCAAATGGAACCTGCAAAAAGTAAACCTTAGAATTTGAGATCTGGTTCCATAACGGACCTGGAATATTGATATCACCAATCCGTTGACTTTCATCTTCTATCCAGATAGATTCACCACTTCTGGAAGCCAAATACAAAGAAATTGCCAGCTTATTTTCAAACATTTCCTGTGTCGGCTGTATAGGCATTCCAATATTTCCAAAAGCAGAACCCTTATGATTTGCCAAGCCCTCAAGATCGATAATTTGGTGTCTTCTTTCACGCAATAATTTGATAACTTCCGTTTTTCCTGAGCCCGTATGACCACCTATAATCCTAAAGACGTAAGTGTTTTGAAATGTCGACAACACCCAATTTCTAAATGACTTATACCCTCCTTCAAGCATTACAACCTTAAATCCATATAAATCAAGAAGCCAGCCTAATCCTGAACTGCGCATTCCACCCCTCCAGCAATGAATAAGAAACACTGGCTTTTCGATTTCCGGCTTTTTTGATCGCATGAATTTTTCTAAAATACTTTCAGCATCCTCGACCATATACTTCATCTTCGGACCAAAGTATTCAAGCCCTTTCTTAATAGCATCTTCTTTACTGCGCTGCTTGTAAAGCGTTCCAATTTCAGCCCTTTCGTGATCTGAAAAAAGTGGAAATGAGACTGCATCCGGGATATGGGCATGACGGTATTCTCCAGGTGACCGAACATCCAAAACCGGAATAGTATTCATTATTTCCACAAAATGTTCTATCTTAATAAATTCCAAAGCCATATAACTTTCGTCAATCAAATAATGAAATTAACTCATCTTTATCCAGATTTTTAAAAACCTGTTCGTCTGTTACCACAAGATCGGAGGCCAGCTTCTTCTTTTTACTTTGCAGCTGTAGTATCTTTTCTTCTATAGTATCTCTACAAATCATCTTGTATGCAAAAATATTTTTCGTTTGTCCGATGCGGTGTGTTCTGTCGATTGCCTGCGCTTCTACTGCAGGATTCCACCATGGATCCAGGATATATACATAATCAGCTTTTATGAGGTTTAATCCCGTATTTCCGGCTTTTAAACTTATTAAAAAAAGTCGCACCTCATCATGCTCTTCAAAATAAGCTACTGCACCCTTTCTATCCTTCGTTGAACCGTCTAAATATGCATATGGTATTCCTGCATCGTCCAATTCTTTACGCACCAAGGAAAGCATACTGGTAAACTGCGAAAATATTAAAGCATTGTGGTTGCCTAAATCATCTTTGACAATATCCATTAATGTTTCAATTTTAACTGATCTTCTCTGTTGATGAGATAGGGAAGGATCTAATAAAACTGGAGAATTACAAACCTGTCTAAGCCTCAAAAGTCCTTCAATAATTTTAAATCTGGATTGCTGAAAACCAGCTTGTAGAATATTCTGCTCTATATCGGTTCTAATCTCAATTTTCAAAGCATCATAATAATCTCTTTGGACCTGATCCATTTCACAATAAATAATATTTTCGGTACGCTCCGGTAAGTCAGTGGCTACTTGTTCTTTTGTCCGCCGAAGGAGGAATGGATGTAGTAACTTTCGCAAAACTTCGGCTACTTGCTCATCACCATGCTTATCTATTGCAATGGCAAAGTTTTGTTTAAAATGCTGTGGGCTTCCAAAAATACCCGGATTAATAAAACTGAATTGAGCAAAAAGGTCAAAAGTATTATTTTCAATTGGTGTACCCGTCATGACAATTCTGTTTCTTGCCGATAAAAGGCGCATTGCCTTATATCTTTTGGAAGAAGGGTTTTTTATAGCTTGTGACTCATCAAGTATGATATAATTAAATTCATATTCTCTAAAAAACTCAATGTCATTTGTTGCTGTATCATACGTCGTAATGACCAGATCGTAATTAAATAATTCACTTCTGAGGTGACTGCGTTCATTACCATGGTAATTGATAAAGGAAAGATCCGGGCAAAACTTTTCAATTTCTGCTGCCCAGTTAAACAATAAACTCCTCGGAACGATAACAAGACTTGTACCTTTTTTCTGAATCTTTTGGTCTGCCAAAATGCATATAACCTGCAATGTTTTGCCTAAGCCCATATCATCAGCAAGGCATCCTCCAAAATTCAATTCTGATAACGTTTTCAACCATTGATATCCAAGTTCCTGATATTCGCGTAATTCTGCTTTTATGATATTCGGAACCGCATACGTTTTTTCAAACTCATAGCTGTTCAACTGTCTTATTTTCTTACGAATATCCCGCTGCAATAGGTCATCAGATATCTCGTCAAAAAGCATATCTATCACACTAAATTGCATTTTATTCAGTACCAGCTTCCCCTTTTCCTCATGAGAAACTAAAGCTATCCGTCTTAATTTTTCTATCCATTCGTCTGGTATCAGACCATAGCTTCCATCATCAAGTATAACAAATTTTTCGCCTTTTCTTACTGCATCCACCCAGTTTTTAAGGGCTACCTTTTGGTCTCCAAATCCTATATCAACCTGAACATCAAACCAATCAATTCCTGAAGAAATTTGCAGTGATACTTTGGCGCTATGGGTATTAAATCTAAAATTTTGCAAATTTTCCTGTCCAAATACCCCAATACCCTGATTTCTGCAAGCATCAAAGAAATCTAAAAACCAGGCCCCTCGTACAAAATCATCAACTGTAAGATAAAATAATAACTGGTGCTGATAATTTTCCTTGAAAGCTTCATGACGCTGCAATAGAAAATCAATAAACGCTTGAGATTCCTCCCCTGATATTTCATAAAGAATATCCTGTTCTAAAATGGAATGATACATTTTTGAGACCGGCAATTCAAATTTTCCAATTCCCTGATAATAAAAAATCGGCTGAAATAAAATATTATTTCCTGCTTCTTTTAGGTAAAGTTCCCATTGTGGAAATTGTAAAACTTGTATTTCAGTTTTCAAACTTTGTGGTAAATCCGCTTCAAAAAATTGCTGCAAAAATCTAAGCAACTGCTTTAAACTCTCTGCATTAGACTTGTCTGTTAATATTTCTTCACGGGTTAAATGTTTTATAGCCTCCTTGACCTGCGGATTTTTATATAAATAGGCTTTATCTTGTACAATGGCAAATGCTGCACTCCATTTTATCTCTTCAGTAAAATCAAAAATAGTATCTCCTGCACAAAGCTTAATCTGTGTATAATAAAACCAATCATCCTCCCTTACTTCAATCTTCAAATCTGCCAATTCCTCCTGAAACCAAAATTGCTGAAGTGAACTTTTAGATAGATTTCCATACCAGAATTTTTGCAAGTCATAATAGTGTATAAACGACTGTAGCGTGGAAAGCTGATTCCTGTAAATTTCAAGTTGTCTGTAAGCCACTCCTGTATATCCATCCTCTTTCAGCCATTGCTGTTTGCGAACCAGCTGATCCCAAAACTGTTGTTGCTCTTTGTTAAGATACCTGGGGACTTCCGTTATTTCCATATTAGAAATCAACTTATCTCTTTGCCTGCTTAATTTTCCAGTCATCAAATCAGGAAACCAACTTTCATCGGTAAATCTCCATAACAGCGCATGGCCTTTCTGCTCTTCTGTAATATCCTCTAATTTTGAAGCAAATATTTGTTTTACCTGATGCTCATCCTGAATCAATATTTTGAGCTCTTGTGTCGTTTTCCGGAGCCTGTCGGGTGCAAAATAATGTTTCACCATCAGAAAAGGCTCAGGTATTCCTGAAATAAATCTGATTTGGTATAATTTTTCAAATTTTTCTTTGGCAAGCTGGACGCGCTTTGACATGCTTGTCATCAAATCTTCGTAGTCAAACCTTTCATTCCCAAGAATCAGTTCCTGAACTTCCCTGTCCTGTAATGCTGCATATTGATGTGAACACAGCCTATTGGTTTCATGAGTGCAATGAGCACATTTTGAATACCATTTTTCATCATCATGAATAAAATATACAATTTCTGATTTTACTGCTTGTATCGCTAAAGAAACATCTTCTTCCATTTTATTTGATACCGGTAAAAATTCAAAACAATATTCATTCCTATTGTTGATGTATAAATGCCTCTCTTCTTTATGCTCTTCTGAGATTCTCGTATGAATGGGTTTTGCAAGCTGTAGTAGTTGTAATAAATCTGAACGCTTGGAAATATCAAGATGTCTATATGTATTGGCCCTCCCAAGATCCATCGGCGACACAAAGGAAGGCCCATTGCCTGTAATTGGCGACTGCTGAAGAAGGAATGTTGCCCTGTTTTCCGTAAAGTCCTTGTCCCTTGATGCAAGCAGATAATACATTAAAGCAAATTTATGCTCACAACTATCCTCCTTCTGACATGAACAGTGTACGCTATTTAAATAGAATGCACTTTGGTACTGCAAAGAAACCAAGTAAGTATCTTTGACTACTGCGTGTATTGACCTGTCTTCAGCATTATGTTCAACCCGGCTTACCTGCCCTGCCTTCATCAAATCAGCTCCCTTTCGGGCAATAATAGGATCATTGTGCTCCTTAATATATTTGTGTATCGCGTTGTTAAGAAACATGGACTTTTAATTTAAATGTGCAATTTCCTGAATTACTTGCACAATTCTTTCAGATGCATGTCCATCCCAATTTGCCGGGATTTCTCCTTTTTTCCATTTACCGGCAATCATTTCTACCATAGCATTTTTGAATTTGTCAAAATCTTTACCCACCAAAATATTAGTGCCCATGGTGACCGTTTCAGGTCGCTCCGTATTTTCTCTCAGCGTTATACAGGGAATACCCAAGACGGTAGCTTCCTCTGTTATCCCTCCAGAGTCCGTTATAATACCACAACAGTTGCTAATCAGAAACATAAATTCAAAATATGGAAGGGGTCCTGTTGTCAAAATATGAGGAAAATCAACTTGTAAAGATACGAAATTTTTTGCCGTTCGTGGGTGAACTGGAAAAATGACTTTCACATCTTGCTGATTGTCTTTAATTTGGTTTAGAAATGATACTAGTGTTTGGGGATTGTCTACATTGGAAGGTCTGTGCAGTGTTAATACTATAAATTTTTGATGTTCAACCCGGCGATATATTTCTGGTGCTTTCCAAAAATCTCTGTACCTCATGAGGGTATCAATCATGGTATTTCCAACTAAAAATATGCGCTGTGCATCGTGACCTTCACGGATAAGTTGTTTTGATGCTGACGAAGTGGTCGTAAAAAAATAATCAGAAATACTGTCCGTAACTATTCTATTTACTTCTTCGGGCATGGACATATCTCTTGAACGCAATCCAGCTTCAATGTGTGCTACAAGGATTCCCTCTTTTTTGGCAACAATGGCCACAGCCATAGTGGAGGTTACATCTCCAACTACAATGCACAAATTCGGCTTGCTTTCTTTTACTACCGTTTCATAGGCGGACATTATTGATCCGGTAAGTGATGACGTGGAGTCCCCTTTCGCATTCAACAACACATCAGGCTTTCCAATTTCCAAGCACGCTATCAAGTCATCACTTAAAACCTTATCTGTATGCTGTCCTGTATGTATGAAACGATAACTTATTTGAAGGGGGTTCAATCGTCTCAAAGCATGAATAATACCGGCAATCTTAATAAAATTTGGCCTTGCTCCTCCAATGATATCTATTTTAAACATACTTTTTTATAATGAAAAGTAAAGTTATTCATTTACCCCCGAACGGTTTGAATAATTATATCATACATTTTGCCGGCGAGAAGTCTTCTATCAAAATCTCGTGCCAAAGCCAGACAGCCCGAGGTATATTGTTGGCGATTGCTTATTATATCACTTAGTTTCTCTTGAAAATCTCTTTCATCATCGGGAATATAGCAAACTCCGGCTTGATATTGGTTAATCAGTTCGGCACTTTCTCCTTCAACACCTAATAAAACCGGTATCCCCATAGCGGCATTTTCAAAAATTTTTGATGGTATGACGCTTTTAAAAGTGTCATTTCTTTTAAGGCATACCAGCGCAATATCTGTTATTTTCAAAAATTGGATTATCTGTTCTTTGGGAACAGAAGGGAGCATGGTTAAATTTTTTAACCCGAGTCTATTAGCCAACAATATCAATTTTTGTTTCTCCGCACCGTCTCCAATAAACAAAAAGTGAACATTGGGCACTTTAATGTCTTTTATTGCTCTCAAAATAAAATCAAGACCATGTGCCATGCCGTGTGTTCCAAAATACGATACTATAACCTTTGATTCCAGTCTCAGTTTTTGCTTTATTTCATGATCAGGTTTTCCTGGAAGAAATTTTGATAATTCAACTCCATTCTTAACAACATGTATCTTGTTCGGATTAATATGTTTACAAATCAGATTTTCTTTGAACGATGTTGTAACTACTATTATGTTTTGAGCCGAATTATAAAGTTTGTATTCGATATTTTCCAATATTTTAATGATTTTGGGATTTTTTACAGCCCCTACAGCAACAATGGATTCAGGCCAAATATCCCTTACCTCCATAATCCAGGGTTTTTTAAGTAATTTTGAAAGCCCATAACCCGCCATTGCACAAAACATCTGCGGGGAAGTAGCAATAATCACATCAGTCTTAATGTTTTTACCAATCCACACCGCCATTAAGGCATAACTTAAATAGTCCAGCGTTCTTCTAAAAAAACCCTTATTTTCTGACATATACGTCCAGACTCTGATGACTTTAATGCCATCAATTAATTCTTCCTGTGTCCATTTATTTTGATAATCCGCAAAAGGTTTCCCATTAGGAAAGTTTGGTACACCCGTCAAAACCACCACTTCTGCTCCATATGCTACCCAATACTTTGCATGCTCAAAAGTCCTGTTGGCAGGGGCATTTACTTCAGGATAAAAATTATCTGTAAGAAATAAAATTTTCAAAATTCAATAATTGTGGTCAAAGAATCTTTAAAATCAATACTCAACTTAGGACTTTTCTTCACTTTATTAAATCCTTCACAATGATCATATGTTCCTAAACGGACCTGAAGCGCACCTTCAAAGGTGATTTTAAGTGTAGAAATATGATAATTATTTCCATTTTGAACAATCTTAGCCTGTGGGTAAAAGTGTAGATTGGCCGTTCCATTTGTACCCCTTAGTATATCTGATACGATGAGCTTATTTTCGCTTAAATACCATGATCTTTCATGTTTTATCGGGTATCCGTTGTGTGCTGCAATGACGTGATCTTTTTCATCTTTTGATATTATGGTTGTTGCTTTTTTTCCCATTCTGAAACCTCCCCATATATCAGATGAATTCTGACCTTTCCACAATACCGTATTATGACTTTCCGTACCTCTTTCTTGCTGCCTCAATTCATTTTTTTCATAGGTAGAAACTCCTCTGTCTGTAATAATTTCAATTGACTTATGAAAAACTGTAAAAGACAAACTGTCTGCATGAGCATGTGCAACATTATAATGCGGACCTACTTGGCCTACTTTGATGATCACTTCAATATCGCCTGATTTTAAGTGTCTGTATCCGCAATCGCTAAGTGATCTACTTTTAAATTCCCATCCCATACTTATTCCATATTCAAAAAGTTGCTGGGGGGGTGGTGCTATGCCATTTGTGCTATCATTAAAATGTGCTATACTTCCATCTTTGTACGCAAAAGACTTCAACCAATCCAGCATACTAAATACATATTTTCTGATGATTCCGATGAATTCAGGTGCCTCATTATCCAAATCTTGCATTTTAATCTTATTGCGCTCCATAGTCTGGAGTAAATCTAACAAGCGAAATGTAACTAAACTATGGTACATTGGTGATAATTCAAAGTGCGCTCCATCATTTAAGATCTGAGATTTTAATTCCTTTAATACTATTTTTTTTCCGCACCAATAAAAATGTCTGTCTCCAAAAAATATTCCCCCAAATACAAAAGCGAATGCATTTTCCAGTAAATGATTGGCTAAATGCTGATACTCTATCTGGTCTTCCAGCATCATTATTTGGCTATACATACCTGATAATACTTTTTCATCCGGTATGCCATATATACTGAAATATTTGACCCAGTTTATTATTCTCACAGCCAAAGGATAAGGCTCTTTTGAGGTTGGAGAATAAGGCAACTGCTTTAAAAATTCGAAAATAATTTGATCAAAGTGAGGCTTGATTACCTTAGAATTTTCCTGATGCAAAAAGTCAAAATATTGTAATTGATAAATCCATAATTTTCCAAAAAGTGGAAAATCCCAATCGATAGTTTTTTCAAAAGTGAAACTTTTATTTAAAAATTTAAATGTTTGATTTCCCTCATAGCAAGTTTCATGATTAACAAAATTCGTAAATTCCAGTTTTTGAGCTGGGGGAGACTGAAAAACCATAGTGTAATTGAAGCCCGTCCATCTTCTCCAATAGGATCTGACTGGATACCAGATCCTGAAAAATATCTGAACGCTTGTCAGATCCGCTATCGTGTAAAGCCATCGCAACATCATGGAAATTTTGTTATCCCTAAGTAATTATGGAACCTGCATTGCAAATTAAAAAACGTGATTTTACCAATTGGAAGGGTTACTTTTCTTTATGGTAATTGATTAAATTTATTCATTAGTTTGTTTAAAATGGTTAATATTAATCCAAGATGCTGATTTTAGAGATTCCACTGCAGCGAGTGTTGCCAAAGAAACATTAACAATCTCCTCATAAGGGATTGGTGGTAATCCTCCATTTTGGAGCATATTTAACCATTGTTGGAGCATGTTTTTCTGACCCTTATCCTGAGCTGTTTTAAGATCATTCATTTTGAATCCGTAAAAATAGGTTCTTCTAAAATTATCAATCACTGCAGTTTTCTGCATCTGGTGAACCTCAATTCTTTCTTTGGGATAAGAAGCGTGACCTGAGGCATGATATTGAATTGATCCAACACTTCCAGTTTCTGATTTAACTATCACGGAAACATTTTGAGTGCGCGAATCAATCACCGGCCCTGCAGATACTGAAACTATCTCAAGGATAGGTGAACCACATAAAAAAACGAATAGATCAATAAAATGACAGAGTTCTCCTAAAATTCTTCCCCCTCCCTGTTTCAAATCATTTACCCAGTGATCCTTAGCAATAAAACCTGCATTAATTTGCATATTTACTATTACTGGAAAATCTTCAGAAATTATATTTTTAACTTTTTGTGTGTGTGGTGAAAATCGTCTGTTAAAACCTACAGTCAGCGTTTTACCTGAATTACGGTATGCCAGATCAATTGCTTCAAGTTCCGTTTTGGACAATGCAAGGGGTTTTTCGGTCCAGACATGCTTATGATTGATAAGTGCTTCAATGGTTTGATTGGCATGTAGATGATGTCTGGTTGAGATTACAACTGCATTAGTTTCGGCATCCTTCCAAATGTCTTCAATGTCAGAAGTAGCAAAGTTGACCTTAAACTTTCTGGATAATCGGGCCGCAGATAAGCCTGAAGAAGAAGCAAGGTATTTGACATGAGCATGTAAAGAAGTCAAATGAGGTAAAATACCAGCTTCAGCATATTGACCGGATCCAATTATAGCAATTTGAAGCTCTCCTTTAGCACTTTCGACCACATGGTTGACCAGTATTGGGTTTTGCTTTTGGGGTTGACTAATGGGATATATAAAAATTCCCGCTATTACGTTCGGATCTGAAATTCTATTATAAATATTTTCAAAATCTTCAATATTACATTTTTGTGTAATTAACTTTTCTGTGACCAGTGCACCTGTCCGCATGGCTTGTAATACCGCCTCAAAATTTCGTTTGGCCGTCCATCGAACGTATGAAACTGGATAATCGTTGCCAGATTCATATCCTGGGTCATATCTTCCAGGTCCATAAGAGGAAGAAACCTGAAAGCTCAACTCTTTATGATAAAAATCTGATCTGTTAATATGTAAGCCAACTACACCAACTAAAACAATTCTTCCTTTTTTACGACACATTTGGGCGGCCTCCGAAATAACAGTATGACTTTCCGTAGTGGCTGTAATTAAAACACCGTCGGCACCTAGATGAAGGGTTCGCTCCATCACAATAGAAACAGGGCTACTGTGCGTATCCACATGATACGCTTCTAACCCCAAATCCCGCGCTATCTTGACTTTAGCCATGTCTGTATCAATGCCTGTCACAGTGCAACCTGCAGCTTTTAACAATTGTGCTGAAAGGAGTCCTATCAAGCCCATTCCGATGACAACTATATGTTCTCCAAACGTGGGTTCAATCAGTCTAATTCCCTGAAGACCTATGGCAGCGGTAATGGTAAAAACTGCTTGATCATCAGTTACCTCATCAGGTATTTTGGCAGCTAGGTTTTGAGAAACACACACTACCTCTGCATGATGTCCATTAGAAACTACCCGATCGCCAATACGAAAACCTTCTACCCCGGATCCTATTTGCTCCACTATACCTACATGACAGTATCCCAAAGGAATTGGCTGATCTAATTTTCGCTGAATCGCTTCAAGGGTTGATCTCCAGCCATCAGTTTGTACTTTATGCAAGGCTTGCTTAACTTTTTCAGGTTGACGTAACGCCTTCTGAAGATAACCGGCCTTTGCAAATTCGACCAGCATTCGTTCTGTGCCAAGGGATACCAATGATCTAGTTCCTCTAACCAGTAATGTCCCTTGTTTTATAAGAGGTTCCGGAACATTTTCCAGCATAGTCTGACCATTTTTTAAATCCTGAACTACCTGCTTCATGTAATAATTGTGAAAAGTAAAAATATACCTTCAAAAATAATTTTAAATACTTAAAAAGTTGTTGGAGACTGTAAATATTTGATCAGAGACAGTAATACGTTTTTGATAATATGATTTTGATAATAATTTATGTATCTATTTTGATTCAATTAATTTTTTGGTAAAAAGTAATATAAAATGGAAATAATCAATTATTTTTGGACAGATTATTCATTATATGACCCCAAATTTTCTTTTTCGAGAATTTATATGCCTCTAACCCCTAAATTGTTTTCTGAAAAAATCAATCATTCTTGGGTTGAAACTATCTTTAATTCGACACCAAGATGGTTAATTTTTGTTTTGGAAGTATACATCATAGCCTCATGTTATATTTTCAATTATGTTTTGCTTCTCAGGTATGACTTCAATTTCAATACTGTAACACCATTACTCTTAAGGTTTTCAATATACCTTTTAATTGTATCAATATTTCTATATCTATTTAGAACCCACCGAGATTCTGTAAGATACACTGGTATACCCGAATTAATCAGGTTATTTATGGCCCTTATGTTGGGGCATTTTGCACTTATGGCTGCAAACATTTTATACTATGGTGTAACTGGTAATTATTTTTTCAGTACTTTACCTCTGGTTTATTCCATGCTTTTTAGCCTTTTATCGCTCATTACATTTAGATTGGTGATAAAGACAATATATAGAAGAACAAAACGTATTCCTGTTCAAAATAGCAAGAAAAAAGTATTAATGGTTGGAACCAACGATGAAAATATTTCGGTTGTAAAATTTTTTAATACCGATCCTAACTCAGAAATTGAATTTACAGGATTCATCAGTAAAGACCGTCATTTAAAATATAAAAGAATCTACGGTTTGGATATTCATATTTATGAGGACCTTGACAATACTCCCGATAAATTTGAAAATTTTGATGGACTTGTTACTTTAGAGGGAGAAGGTATCGACCCTAAAACCGACCAATTGATTGACTTTTTTGTTGCTCAAAAAAAGGAAATACTATCCTCAAGCCTTACCAGAATACAAAAGTTTAAAAGTAAAAAATCCTTTCAACTCAAAAAAATTGATTTTGAAGATTTATTGTTTCGAAATCCTATCCATATTGATGAAAAAAGAATAAACCAAATCATTCAGGGTAAGGTAGTTCTTGTCACAGGAGGTGGTGGGTCAATAGGAAGCGAGCTGGTAAGACAACTTTGTGCCTATAATCCTGATACTATTGTCATAGTTGACAATGCAGAAACCCCTCTTTTTTTTATTGAGAAGGAAATAAATGATGAATTTCCCCAAATAAACGTAATTGCCTGTCTCGCTGACGTAACAAATGTTGCAGAAATGAGTCATATTTTTGAACTTCATAATCCATTTCTGGTCTGTCATGCAGCAGCATATAAGCACGTTAGCATGATGGAAAAAAATCCCATGAAAGCATTTACCGTCAATGTGCTTGGCTCAAAGAATATTGCAGATTTATGTATCCAATATAAAGTTCAGAGAATGGTTATGGTCTCAACCGATAAAGCCGTAAACCCTTCCTGTATAATGGGATTATCCAAAAGATTAGCAGAGCTTTATGTCCAAACAAAATGTATGGATATAGCTTCTCAGAAGAACCAAAATACCAATTTTATTATCACCAGATTTGGTAATGTTCTGGGTTCAAATGGTTCTGTAATTCAAATATTCAGAAAACAACTGAGAGAAAATAAGCCGTTAACGGTTACTCATCCTGAAATGACACGTTACTTTATGACCATTGCCGAGGCTTCGAAACTCGTGCTTCAATCAGCCATTGATGGTATCTCAGGAAATATTTACATTTTTGATATGGGGAAACCAGTTAAAATACTGGATATGGCCAGCAAATTATTAAGAATGAATGGCCTTGAACCTAATGTGGATGTTGATATTATATTTACAGGAAAGAAGCCGGGAGAAAAATTGCATGAAGAGCTGTTTTATGAAAATTGTATAACGGAGCAAACTACGCATCCAAAGATTCACAGAATTATTGAATCTCAACCTGATGCTGACGCCCTAATTTCGGGATTTGATCAAATCAGTTCCGCTATTAACGTCCAAAATATGGATTTGCTAATGATGATTTCTAAAAACATTGTGCCGGAATACGCACATGAAAGTGAACTTAGCGAAAAAGTAAACGTATAGTGTTTTATGATTAACGTTGTAAAAAACTCCTGAATCCTGCTGTTTGGGATTTACTTTTCGGGAAATCATGTATAATTTTTTCTTCCTTAATGTTTTATTTCTTATATTTTGATGTATTTTCAAACTTCATTGCAACTTGATTGAAAATGAAAGAGCAATTACACTTCTCATAGACTGGCCAACTAAGCATTTTAATGCCTTTAATATCGAAAAATAAATTCTTTTCCAATTCAATATTTGGTGTATTTGGTCAATTGGTCACTTTAACGTCCCAACTACTGGCTGTTCCATTTTTTATACATTACTGGGGCAAAGAAATATATGGAGAATGGATATTTTTTATGACAATACCTCCTTACTTTAGCTTATTAGATTTGGGAATGGGTAATGTCATCTCCAATGAACTGACTCAAGCAGCCACCAACCATACTTTTGGTGTATACAGAAAGATTCTAAGAAAATATTTTTTTTGGCAGTTAAAAATTGTCCTTGGGGCATTACTAATATTTTTAATAGGAATTTTCTTTTTCTCAAACCTTGGATTGCTCCAATACGGAATGTCAAACTCAATAAATTTCTGGATACTTTTGGGTGTATATGGTTTGTGTACGCTTGGGGAAACACTCGCATTCTATTTGTTCAGATCTCTTAACCAATCGGATGTCATTCAATTTTTATGGAATATGCTTAGGCTACTTGAATTGGTCCTGATTATATCCGTTTTAAAAAGTACTGGTGACGCTAAATTGCTTTTATCTGCTATGCTGGTTCTTAAATTGTCAGGATTAATAATAATCTACACCAGTTTTTTTGTTAAGAATCCGGAAACGCTTTTTGGTCCAACAAATAATCTAGAATTTTCCATTCAAAATAATTTGGTAAAAGGAATACAATATTCATTTTTCCCGGCGTCAAACCATTTACTCAACGGTGGCACGATTTGGATAATCAACTATAGCCTGGGGCCAGCGCCAACAGTTATTTTTAGTACGCTACGCACCCTTGTCAATTTGCTTCGGCAGATTGCTGAAATAATTAAACAATCGCTTTGGCCAAAAATTTCTGCTAATTTCTATTTAAAAAATACAGGTGAAATGCACAAAGCATTTGTTTCCGGATATTGGCTGACAGTAGTAATAACATTACTGTTTGCGTCATTAATCTGGTTTGGAGAATCATATATTTTCAAATTTTGGCTGGGCCGGGAGTGGGAAACAGATAGTGTCCTTTTTCTTTATTTATTATTTTCAACGCTCTTTCTTGTGCAATGGCAGATATGTTCAGTGGTACTGGAGTCAACTAATAAGTTCGACAAATTCGCCAAAGTGCAACTTATCGCACATTTGTCATTTCTATTACTGACCTTTTTGGTTGTTCGCATCTGGGAATTACACGGAGTGGCAATATTACTGGTGTTTTTGCATTTTTCACTTTGCATGTATGCCTTGAATGAACTCAAGAATTTCTTTTCTATTTCTTCAATAAGTAAACTTCTTTCGTTTCATAGTTTCAGCTGGAAAATACTTTTCGGCAAATTGTAAATTCCCATGCTTGTAATTTTAACTAATATCCCAACACCATATAGAACGGCATTTTTTAATGAACTGGCCACACGGTGTCATTCAGATGGTATTGAGTTTAAAGTGCTTTATTGTGCGCACAGCGAGAAAGGTAGACATTGGAACTGGGATGAAAACCAGCAAAAATATGAATATACATTCCTAAAAGGATATCATCCAATTTATAAACACTATACAGCGAATTTTAATATAAGTGTGCTTAATGAATTGAGAAAATTACAGCCTAAATGGCTCATCATAAGCGGAGCCTGGAATATACCTACCATGATGCTAGCCCAGTTATTTGGACATGCGAAATATAAAATTTTCTGGAGTGAAGGTCATGAAAATGCGGAGATTATAAGATCGAAACCTATATCATGGTTTCGAAAATATTTTTTTAATGGTTACCAGTATTTTGCAGTACCTAATGAACTTTCAAAAAATTACATTCTTAAAATAAATACGGATGTAAAAGATTTTTTTTACATACCTAACACTATCGATACCTACTATTATGGTAGTCATGATAAAACCAAATTACAATTACGTGAAGAATGGAATGTTTCTCCTGAAGCAATTATTTTTTTACAGATATCTGCACTCTCTCATAGAAAAGGTGTTTTAGAGCTTTGTAAAGCATTTATCAACTTACCTCCGACACAAAATATTCATTTAATGATTGCAGGTGAAGGACCCCTGTATAGAGATATTGATAATCTATTGAGCAATTGTCCAAATAAGCAAAGAATCATATTAACCGGACATGTTTCACAATATCAAATAAGGGAATTACTTCACTTATGTGACTTTTTTATCTTAAATAGCAATGCAGATCCGAATCCTATCTCATCTATTGAAGCTGCTACAGCAGGGCTTCCATTGATATTATCAAATAAAACCGGTAATTACAAAGAATTAATAACTGAAGGCTCAAACGGTTGGATCATTGATAAAAATAATGCCTCATCTCTGAGAGATATCCTGACAAAAGCATTGCAGCTTGACAATATCGAAATTAAAAAAATGGGTGCAAAATCGAAAGAAAAGGTTTTTGAAAAATTTAGTGCACAAAATGTCGCAAAAGAACTAATTCATACCTTATTGTTAAAATTAAAGTAAATTATTGATTGGAATCATAAAATTTAATTTTTCTAAATATTGATTTTGTCTTTATATTTTAAAAAAATAGGGATTTACATCTCATTTTAGGATGTGATTAATCCATTTTACTTCCTTAAAATATGGTATTTTAAAAATATTAACAAATTTGTGTATAATAAATTAAAGAATAGTATTTACCTTTATGTAAATTATACAATAAGGCATAATTTGGTTTCATTTGGTTAGGGTTGAGGTAATGCAATGCATTACCTCATTTTTTTTATAATTTCTACTTATTTAATTTACGGTAATTTTGCTGTGTTTAAAAAATAGTTTTTAAAACATCAAGACTCTTAATATCTCTGAAACCCGTAAGATGCATTTTGTAATATTGTATCCAGTTTTCATACAATAATTCCCGCACAATTCTGTCAATCCTCATATCCAATAAATTTTCTCTTGGTATAGACATTAATTGATTACTCAACTGACTAATTTCTACATCCATAAATTGATGATTGGCATCAAATGAAGATTTAAACAATCCATCCTGTAGATCAAAATATTTATTGGCGGAAGAATAATTATTTAATGGCTCAAATCCAGCAACTCTGGCGAGTTCAAGCATAAATTTCACACCAGTAAGTGGACTTGTTTTCTGAATATCATCTAACCAAATCATCCAATTTTCAATAAATTGAAACATATCTGGATCAGGATGCCGCTCCCTGACAGTATTTCGTATTACTTCAAGCATGAAAAGTGCAATAGAGGATTTAACCACATGCTGATCTATCGTATTAAAATGGTAATATAGCGCGGCTTCCTTAATTCTGGTAAGTTTATCTACTTCCTCAATTTCAGGTGCAACAATTTCAATAAAATTTAAAGGCCTGTAAATGGCAGATCTATTTCTTTTTCCTCCATTACGGATTCCGGAAGCGATATATGAACGCAATCCTTTTTCTTCCGTATAAATATCACAAATTATACTGCTTTCCCCATATTTCACAATTCTGAAAATAATACCCCTGGATGTATATAAATTCATTTATTTGTCATTAATAACCGTCCCTTAATTTTTTTTCGTACTACAATTTCTTTAAATTAATTTACCATTACCTATATATTATTGGTAAATTATAGTTGGTGAAAATGGTATTTTAATTAAAATGGAATGTAATTATTAGTCCAGTTTTTGATGTAGAAAAATTAATACTCCCATCCAGTTATCGGAGGTTGTTTATATTTCTTTTTAGTAGCTAACCGGTCTTTTTGTCTTTGTAAAATTAGTTTTGCCAAAACATGAGCAATAGGTTCGTCCCCTTGATTTTCAAGGGCATCGGCAATTTTTCTTTCCTCAATATCCAGTCTGTACATATAGCTTAGCAGCAATCCCTTATCTGTATTTAAAAGCTCCTGTACCCTGATGGCTATGGCATTCAAAAGCTCAGTTTCTTGCATTTCATCATGCTGACCAAATGCCTCTAAATCATTAAAAATTTCGTCATCCTCCTGCATCATTAGATTATATGTTTGCATTCATATACTCCAGTATCTGGTCTACAGTATTTCTGTCATTTGAAAGTCTCGGTACTTTTGACTGAGCACTATATCTGCCTTTGTGTTTAAGCCATGATTGAAAAGTTCCCTGAGGAAGTTCCGTGATAATTAAGTTTTGTAAAGCAATATCTTTAAATCTTTTGGCTTCATAGTCAGAATTCAACTTCTTAAGCTGATCATCAAGCATTAATTCAAAAGATTTTAAATCTTCAGGTTTTTTCTGAAATTCTATAAGCCATTGATGGCCTCCTTTTCCTTTTTGATCTAGAAATACCGGGGCAACCGTATAATCTGAAACCTGGGCATGTAGCGCTTCACATGTCAATTTAAGGGCTTGATCAGTATTACTGACCATAACCTCTTCTCCAAAAGCATTGATGAAGTGTTTCGTTCTTCCAGCTATTCTAATCCTATACGGTTTCAAGGAAGTAAAAATTACTGTATCGCCAGGCATGTAACGCCAAAGTCCTGAAGCTGTCGTAATTACCAAGCAATATGTTTTTCCTATCTCAACCTCCCAAATTGGTATAGCATTCCTTTTTCCTTCGTAAAACTCATCCATGGGAATAAATTCATAAAATACTGCGTTATCCAATAACAGCAACATGCCCTCATTTTCTTCGGTATCCTGTACAGCAAAATATCCTTCTGAAGCATTATACACTTCAAGATATTGAAAATCTTCGGCAGGTATTAGCTCTTTAAACTGTTCACGATATGGCTCAAATGAAACTCCACCATGAAGGTATGTCTTTAGATTGGGCCATACTTCCAGCATGTTTTTCTTTCCCGTTTTATCAAGAATTTTCCGAAATAAAACGATTGTCCATGTTGGAACTCCTGCAAACATTCCAATATCTTCCTGTATACAAATATTGGCCGTCCTTTCTATTTTCTCTTCCCAGTCGGGTAATAAAGCAGTTTCAAAATCTGGTGCATAAAACGGCCTCCCAACCGCAGGCATTCTATGAAGTAAAATGGCCGAGACATCGCCTACTGTTACTTCAGGATTTGGCGCAAAAGTGGTCAGAGATCCTCCAAGCACAAGATTTTTTCTGTCAAAAATTCTTGAATCCGGCCTTATGTCATATAGTATTGAAATAGCATCCCATGTGGCAGATACATGGTTTTCAAATAAATTGAAATCTGAAATGGGAATATATTTACTTTTATCATTGGTAGTTCCACTCGATTTTGCAAACCACAAGATTTTATCCGGCCATAAAATATCTTTTTCGCCATGCATCATTCTGTCAATATACGGTGCCAGATTTTCATAATCAGTAACTGGCAATGCTTGAGAAAATTCGTCATAAGACTGAATATTCAAGGCATTATATTTCTTGCCGTATGCTGTCTTTTTCAACTGCGCAATAAAAAAATCTAATTGCTCCTTCTGTAAACTACGGGGATCATAATACATCTTTTCAACCCTCCCATATCTAAACTTCAGGTAACCTTTGATGATACTATTGAAAAAAGAATATATCATGCTTCCCTTAATGTATTTCTTAATGAATGAATATGAAATGCGCTAAGTTAATACCTTACCTTAATGCTTTTCAGAATATATTATAAATAAAAGGAAATTATAATGTAAAAATAACATAAAACAGCGGTTATTACAAGCCGGATATCAATCATTTTATCACAAATGACTATTTTCATTTAATCTATTTATGGCCAGCCAAGCCATCAAACCAGCTCCAGTTTCCAGAGCCTTTTCATCTATATCAAAATTACTTGTATGCACCGGAGCATTTATTCCTTTCTCATGATTTGCTGTTCCCAATCGATAAAAACAGCCGGGAATCTGCTGTGTAAAATATGAAAAATCTTCCGAAGTCATACGTATAGGTAAATCGACAACATTATCCTCACCAAGAAACTGGATTAGATCAGATTTAATTTGAAAAGTCAGGTTTTCGTCATTTACAAGGCAGGGATATCCCTTACTGATTTGGACGTCACATATTGTGCCAAATGCCATAGCTGCTTGTTTTGCACATTGACTTATTTCTTGATGAGCTTTTTCTCTGAATGTTTCATCCATTGTTCTGAACGTTCCTTCTACGCAAACCCGATCCGGCAAAACATTTGTTGCGCCGCCTTCAGAATAAATTTTTCCAAATGACAAAACCGCCGGAATTGACGGAGGACACAAACGAGAAACGATTTGTTGCAATGCTGTAAGGACATGCGCCGTTGCCAGTATTGCGTCCTTACATTCATGTGGCATCGCGGCGTGACCCCCTTTGCCGGTTATGGTTAGGTATATTTCATCTGCAGAAGCCATATACAATGAAGGTCTTATTCCAATCTTCCCTGCCTCAAGCGACGGATACACATGTTGGGCAATGATGCATGAAGGTTGTGGGTGTTGTAGTACTCCCTCTTGTATCATGATACTTGCACCACCTGGTAATTTTTCTTCGCCGGGCTGAAATATCAATTTAATCGTCCCAGAAAAAAGATCCTTCATTTCATTTAAAATTCTAGCGGCACCAATCAAGGATGTCATATGGACATCATGCCCGCAGGCATGCATAACACCATTATTTGTGGAAGCATAAGAAATTTGGCTGGTTTCCGTAATAGGTAGAGCATCCATGTCTGCCCGAAGTGCTATACAATTCTGGTTCGCATTATGGCCTTCAATTATTGCAACTATTCCATGGCCCGCCCAGCCGCCGGTAAAAGGAATTTTATTTTGAGTTAGTATTTCTGCAATATAAGATGCTGTATTTATTTCTTGAAAAGAAAGTTCTGGATTGGAATGAAAATACCTTCGCATAGTGATGAGTTCAGGTAAAAGTTCATTCGATCTCTTTTTGATATAGGCTAGTTTATCTACATGCACCTTTTAAAAGTTTATGATAAATTAGTAATATTTATGGCAATAAGTTCCAAATCATCCCAAAGGGAGTATTGCGTAGCATATCTGATGTTCATATGTTTGAAATGACCTTTTTCTATACGCTGAAATTTTCTTGCCATAGGGTAAGATACAATGCCCTTTGGAATTTTAGGTAAAAATATATAATCACTAGCCTCCCCACCGTATCCAATCCAGGTTTTTTTTCCTGCTAAAACTTCTAAAATATGGCGGAAAACAGACATCTTTCCGCCATTTATAATCCATATTATAGGAAAAATACTTAAAAATAGCGTTGAACAAAGTATATCTGCTGTAAATTTCAATCTTTTATAAAGCGGATCATTCAATATATAATTTACTTGAATACTCACCAAATCGGATTCAGATGCAGAAATATTGCCTCCAATCAATGACAAGTTTCTATCGCCCGTAAGTTTTATGGATACTCCCGGATTTGTACGTGACATCAATTGTATGATTTCCTTTATAGTCAATGTTTCTGTACAAAAAACCACCTCTTGTATAGCGTACTGTCTGATTATCTGATCTAGATTTTCAATATGATCTACAAATAAATTCCTGTGGTATGTCGCTTCTGGACTAATTAATATAACCTGAGATTCCTTTCGGCCTGATTTTAAAAAATTAGATTTAAGTTGAATGGCCTCTTTTTCTTTGCCAACGATTGCAGTATTTCTTTCAATTTCAGAAATAATTTTACCGGTCCACTGTCGAAATTTCATGGCCAGCATAAATCTAAAGGATCCATAAAATAATACAAAAATCGACCCCGCAATAATCAGCATTCTGCTCGTTCTGAACTCATTGGTTTCCAATGCATAAATCAGCAAAATGCCTAATGTACCAAGTATTGTTCCATACCAAATCCTTTTATAAGTTGTTGATTGATCATACAATCCAAAAAACCAAAGACTTGTAACCCAAAAAACCGTGTATAAAATGACGTTGGTATTGATCGCGGCATTAGCATAATACTGATTATTCTGAAAATACCAAGCAGCCCAAAACTTGACAAAATAATTTAAAACAAAACAAATAAGCACGCCATCAGCAATCATTTTTACCCAAGGATGTCCTATTCTTGCAAACATGCTGGCAAGTGCCCTCAATTGGATAAGCATCAGAATAATCTGTGTAAAGATCCAAGACTTTGTACCGGGATAATGCTTTTTGACATATAAAATCATGGCTCCGTAAAACGTCTTTACATATTTTAAAGAGTTTTTCTGCGTGCTTTCACCCTTAAAATGAATAATAGATGTTTCCGGAAAATAAATAATCTTATATCCTGCTTTTAGTATTCTGAAAGAAAGATCAATGTCTTCTCCATACATAAAAAACTGTTCGTCAAGTAGACCTGTCTTACTTAAAACATCTGACCTCATAAACATAAATGCACCGCATAGTACCTCTATTTCTGAATTCTCATGTTCTGGCAAGTATCCTAGATTATATCCACTAAACCATCTGGAAGTAGGGAATACTTTCGATAGAAAGGTAAGTTTACAAAATGAATTCCACAGATCTGGAATTTTGCGCTTCGATTCAGGTAAAAAATTGCCTTTGCCATCAATCATACGAACACCAAGAGCCCCGGCGTCCATATGCGTCTCCATATATTGAAAACACTTAATCAGTGTATCTTCCTGAATAAGCGTATCGGGATTTAATAGGAGCGTATATTTACTATTAAGTGCTCTAATTGCTTGGTTGTTGGCTTTGGAAAAGCCAACATTTTCTTGGTTTACAATTAGATTTACTTCAGGAAATTCAGTTGCTAAAATTTCTGCAGCACCATCAGTTGAAGCATTATCAACAACCCAAATTTCAATACTTAATTCCGGGTTTTTAGCTTTCCTTATAGAATGCAGACACTGCATAAGAAAATGTCTGACATTGTAATTAACTATAACAATGCCTATATCATTCATTCTCTCTATTTTATATAATTAAAAATTTGATGACAGCTTTCAATATTTAGGCGAAACCTCTGATGTGTTATTTTCTCATTTATCGAATAATTGGTATACCTCATTTGCAATACAAGGCTTTTCTTATGTTTCATTTTGGTAAGGCAATCTGGCCATTATTGACCTTGCGAGTGTAACCTCATCAGCATATTCCAGATCACCTCCAAACGAAATACCTCTTGCAATCACAGAAACTTTTACTCCGGTAGCATGAAGTAACTTGGAAATGTAATATATAGTGGTTTCTCCCTCAATGGTCGGACTTATGGCCATAATAATTTCTTCTGTTTCCCCGTTTTTTGCTCGTTCAATTAACGAATCTATATTTAAATCTGAAGGGCCTACGCCTTCCAAAGGAGAAATTACGCCTCCAAGTACATGATACAAACCCCTGTATTGATTTGTATCCTCAATTGCCATTACATCCCGAACATTTTCAACCACACAGATTAAATTCCGCTTTCGGGACACCATACGACATACTTCACAAGTATTTTCATCAGATATATTATAGCAAACACTGCAGGTTCTGATATCTTCATGAAGTCTTGTTAGCGCTTGCGCAATTTTTAAAGCTTTTTGATTTTTATCTTGTGTAAGATGAACAGCAAGTCTGAGTGCTGTCTTTTTACCTATGCCCGGTAAACCTGAAAGTGCCATAACTGCATTTTCAAGTATTTTAGAAGAAAAATTCATTTACCCGATTTATTGGTAATCCAAAAGATACAACAAATGTATGGAATTTTCCAGTCAACCCAAGAGCGCTAAATTAGTTATTTATAGTTTTATTGCATAAGTACTTTCTAATGATGCTAGTTTCAATTTCTTGCTTTATTTAAATGATCATAGAGTTTCTGGGATATGTAGTGTAAAATGTCATTTTTAATAATGTTCTGTTGATTTCATTTACTGGTATGTTTAATGCCTCAATGTTACTTCTTGGTGTGAACAACCTGAAGTGCATATTTCCATTTTGATCTTAAATTATAAATGTGACAATAGCCATGTAAAGCTATCTTGATGCACGCATTAAAAAACTTGGATAACTGCACATAATTTAAATGTAACATGCTCAAAATTATTTATAAATAATTCCAATCTCTTTTGTGTTTGCTTTGCCTTTTAAATGCTGTTTTACTGATTTAAAAGGTTTATTAGAATCTTGATATGTAAAATAATAAAGCTCTATTATGACTTAAATGCCTTTTATATTAGGATAATGGATAGTTCCTTTATTGCTACATGCTGTTTTCTTATCACGATAGATTTTTTTTTCAAATGGACCAAGCAGCCTTTATTTAATCTTCATTTTATCATGTGTTATCCAAGAAGAATCAGAATGAGTGAGCGCATTAAAATATTTTTTGAAAATGTTATCGTCAAAAAAATACTGATTTTTTATTTTTGTTTTCAAGCTTATTAACTTTAAGTAAACAATGTTGATAATCTTTTGTTTCTTAGGGATTTGTGTCTTTTGGACCATTATTATCCTAAACAATTTATGGTAGCATATTCTATAAAGGATCTAGAAAATCTATCTGGTGTAAAGGCCCATACGCTACGCATATGGGAAAAGAGATATGGTATAATTAGACCTGAAAGAACATCTACCAACATAAGATACTATAAGGAAGAGGATTTACAGAAAATATTGAATATCTCACTTCTCAATAGGAAAGGATTCAAAATTTCAAAAATTGCAGAATTTTCCACTGAAGAATTAAAGGCTAAGGTAGCAGAACTCACTGAAGTAGGAACCGCATTTGAAGACCAGCTTGATTCCCTAATGCTGGCAATGTTTGATCTGGAGGAATCAAAATTCAATTTAATTTTAAACCATCAGATAAATTCGAAAGGTTTTGAAGCAACCATGGACGATGTAGTTTATCCATTACTGGATAAATTAAGTAATATGTGGCTGGCAGGTTCCATAAAGAGCGTGCACGAAAATTTTGTTGTTGGTATTATACGACGCAAAATCATCATGGCCATTGAAAACCAAAAAGAAAGAGAAAACAGGGAGGGAAAAAGATTTCTATTATATCTGCCAGAATTTGAAACGCACGAACTAAGCCTACTTTTTTTACACTATGTACTTTTAAAACAAGGGATTCGTGTATTAAACTTGGGCACAAATGTTTCTATATATGATGTGTTAGACGCTTACCAGATATTTAAAGCAGAATATATTTTTACTATTTTTAATGATAGTTTCAGTGAAGCCCCACTTCAACCATATTTGGATGAATTAATCCGAAATTGTACGGAAGCACAAATTTTAATTTCCGGTTTTCAAACCACCGTACACAAACTTGATCGCCACTCCAGGCTGCGCATATTGAATAGTATTGATCAGGTAAAGCAATTTGTCAAACACTTAAACAGTACTCCGCATTTATTTAAAAGTGAACACTAAATCTTCTCATCTCCAATTTATATTATAAATGAACAATTACAAATACCTGATTTTACTATCTTTTATAGCAATATTTTTTTCTTGTAAGGAAAATACTAGTTCAACAGAACGTGGTACGCCAGCAGATCAAAAAGGAGAAGGATTTCTTGTCAGGGCAGACTCTTCGATGATTACTTGGGAAGCGACTAAACCATTTGGTGGACACCGCGGGACTATACCTTTAACTTTCGGAATTATTTATGTCAGTGATGCCGCTATTAGTGCAGGTAACTTTGAATTTGATGTCAGAAAACTTACTGTTACAGACTTAGAAGGAGTTGAAAAAGAAAAATTGGAAACGCATCTCAGAGGAACTGGAGATACAGGTAAAGAGGATTTTTTTAATACTACAGTTTATCCAAAAGCAAGTTTTGAAATCACATCTATAGAAGGTCTTGCTAATGATAAAAACGGAAATGCTATGGTAAAGGGAAATCTGACAATAAAAAATGTAACCAAAGAAATTGGTTTCAAAGCCAATATTACTGTTAACGATAATTCTATTTCTGTTGATTCAGAAGTGTTTGAAATCAACAGAATCAATTGGGGAATAACATACCAGTCAAAAAATATATTTAAGGATTTGAAAGATGAATTTATCGATGACATGGTAAAATTAAGTCTAAAAATTAAGGCCTATAAAGGTCAGGGCATGTAATTTCTTGAATTAAAAACAGCTTATTTTTACTGCGAAAAACGCCCTGTTTCGATTTTTGTCAAGGTCCTCTTCCAATATTTTAAAGAATATATTTTGTTCTTAAGTAAAATTATTTGCTAATGGTTGTTATTATTTAGGGTTTATTTAATGCTGTTCCGTGGCGAATGGTATTTTTGGTGTGATTTATGTTGTAGTTTTCAAAAATTACCTTAGCATGGGAGAGCAGAGGGTGTCCTTAGTAAGTGACCAAAAACAAATGCAAAAATTTGTCCGTGCATTACTTAATGATGTTCATGCACTGGAATTTATGCTTGAAAATGGCTGGTTTGAGTCTGATATTTCAAGAATTGGTGCCGAACAAGAAATGGTTATGGTCGATAAATCTACCTTTAAACCTGCTTTGATCGCAATGGAAGCTCTTGAAAAAATGACAGACTATCCATGGGTGGAAACAGAATTGGGGAAATTTAATCTTGAGACAAATCTTACTCCCCGAACTTTTAAAGACGATTGTTTTCAGCAGCTGGAAAATGAAAATACTGACAAATTAAATAAAATTCAGGAGGTCTTGGATGGATTTAACGCATCCATTTTACTAACTGGAATTTGTCCGACATTTAGGAAGTATCACCTGGATATGGAAAATCTGACCCCAAAAAAGCGATACTTTGCACTAATGGAGGCCATCAATAACCAATTAATAGGGCAGGCCTATGAATTACGTATTTTAGGCATTGACGAGTTATTGGTGAAGCACGATTCTCCTTTACTGGAGGCCTGTAATACCAGTTTTCAGGTTCATTTACAGATCGACCCTGAAGAGTTTGTTCCTTATTACAATATTGCTCAGGCTCTTGCAGCCCCTGTCATGGCCATTTCTGCCAATAGCCCAATTGTTTTTGGTAAAAGACTTTGGCATGAAACCAGAATTGCCCTATTCCAGCAATCCCTGGATACCCGGACTACACACGATCATATGCGGGAAAGAAGTCCACGTGTAAGCTTTGGAAAAGATTGGATTCATAAATCCATTCTTGATATATATAGAGAAGATATTGCTCGATTTAGAGTACTCCTTAGTTCCGATATTGAAGAGGACTCCCTTTCCATGGTGAAAAACAATGAAGTTCCAAAACTTCGTGCACTTCAGGTCCACAATAGCACGGTATATCGTTGGAATCGACCATGCTACGGTATCAGTGAAAACGGTAAACCTCATTTGCGCATTGAAAATAGGGTTTTTCCGTCAGGTCCAACTGTGTTAGATGAAGTGGCTAATGCATGCTTCTGGTTAGGGGCGATGGTAGGGTTGCGCATGGAAGTTGAAGATATAAGACAAAAAATGTCATTTGTTGATGCTCGGGATAATTTCGGTAAAGCAGCAAAATTTGGACTGGATACAAAATTTACATGGTTCAATGATGAAAAGATAAATGCTGTTGATTTGGTAAACAGACTAATTTTGATCGCTGAAAAAGGATTACAATCCAAACAAGTAGATCAAAAAGATATAGATAAATATCTCGGTGTTATCAAGCAAAGAGCAAAAAATCATATGACCGGTGCGAGATGGATGCTCAGGGCATTTACAAATCTACATCACGAGCATAATACAGATGAAGCGCTCAGTACGCTTACAGCTTCCATGCTTAAACATCAGCAAACCAATAAACCTGTACATGAATGGCCTATGCCCAATATAAATGATTTAAAAATATATCGTCCATCGCATCTGAAAGTTTCAGAATTTATGCTTACTGACTTGTTTACCGTTCAGAAGGATGATATCATTGATTTGGTTGCAGAATTAATGGACTGGAATACCATCAGATATACTCCCGTAGAAGACAAAAAAGGCAACCTAGTTGGACTTGTTACTGCCCGACTAATTTTGAGATATTATCTTAAAAACCGCCATTCCAAAAAAACAGGCTTGGTATCAGATATTATGATTGAAAACCCCATAACGATTCATCAGGATGCCAATATTATGGAAGCCATGAGGCTTATGAGGGCACATAAAATTGGATGTTTACCTGTAGTTAATGGCAATGAACTCGTAGGCCTGATTTCAGAAAAGGAGTTCTTGAGTATTACAGGTAGTCTTATCGAACGAGAATAAAATATATAAAACTCCTTGCGGTTTTTGGGAAAAATCTATGGTAAAACTTTTCCAAATATTTAGTTGCACCTACTACCTGAAATTTTCTCAAAATAAGAATAATATTCCTAAATAATCAGAAATAATGCTAGTGGGAGTATTCATTCATATTACAAATTTCTTTTATCTTAAAAAGCATGTAAATCAATAGGTTTATAATGTTAATGAAAACCCAATTGAATTAGTTTTCTAATAAATATTTGAATTCTTTTGTTTCTTTGTGTAGTTTTTTATCTCTTGTAGATAAATAGCAAAAACATACTATCCCAGTTTGCAATTCAATAAAAAGTACTCATAAATTCATGATGAACTCAAATAAAAATGCTCTCTGGTGTTTAAAAAATACATAAAGCGCTTTATAAAAAATAAATTAATGAAGAGTAATATTAAGGAAGTAGATTTTGGAACAGGAATAGGAGACCTGAAGTTTGGTATGAGTCAGGATGATGTAAAAACCAGATTGGGAAGTCCGGATGAAATTGAAAATATTGAAAGTCCAGAAGGAGAGATCAGTGAGGAATTGGTTTCATGGCATTACAATGATCTCGAATTATCCCTCATTTTTGATCAGCAATATGACTGGAAATTGGTTTCACTTTCCTGCAGTGATCCTCATTATACCTTACATGGAAGATCAATAGTCGGCATGGATCAGGATGATTTTGAAGATTTTCTGGAAAATCTAGGTATTGAAATTTCTAATGTGGAAGACATCTCTGATGAAGATAATACAGATTTTGTTTTATTGGAGTCTGAAGAAACCGGATTACTGGTATGGTTTGAAAATGGCGAATCTGTTGAGTTTCAAATTTTACCTGACGTAGAAGAAGACGGTGAAACCATTATCTGGCCATAGTCTTCAATCTTAAAAAAACAACTATACCTGATCTAGTCATTCCTAGTTCTTAGCGTAATCCTACGTTAATTATTAAACTAATTTTTAATTGAAGGAATCCTTACATTTCTAAAAATCCAATTGGACTGGTTCCACTTCCGGGACTATAAAAATTATTGATATTTGGAAATAATAGTGACAGCTCCGAGGGTGGTATTCCAAACCAAAGTGCTATTTCCGCAAAATATGCATCCGCTGAAGTAGTTGGAAGAATTACACCCCCGCCCAATTCCAATGGGTTGCCCTGACCAAGTGATAATTCCGGGTATGTTCCAAAAATTTGTTTGCCATTAACAGCGCCTCCCATGACAAAAGTATTTCCGCCCCATGCATGATCGGTACCATTACCATTTGATGTAAGTGTTCTTCCAAATTCCGAAAGTGAAAAGGTTGTTACAGAATCTGCTATGCCCAACTGCTGAAGCACCGTGTAAAACTGCGATAGAGCTAAATCTAGTTCTTCGAGTTTTTGATGCTGGCTATTTAGTAATTCATCATGATGATCCCATCCTCCAAATTCAATAAAAAATATCTGACGGTTCATACCAAGCTTTTCGCGACCTGCAATGGCTCTTGACACCATTTCAAAATACATATTTAAAGAAGGACTCCAGTCAGATCCCGTATTTTCGAAGGTGACGTTCCATACAGGTGGGTTTTCAAGTATCGGTTGAATCAGTTCAAAACCTGTAACTGCATTTTTTATGGTAGAAGTGTATGTTTTTTTATATATATCCTGATAGGTTTGATTCATCATTCCAATGATAGCCTCTCTTCTCATTCTATTTACTGACCACTCTTCATAAAAACCGTCAATACCTATTGCACCTGTTATAGGCCTTAATGCAAACGCTGAAGTTTTATGGCCGGCCTGAAATAAATTACTTCCCGATACGGAAAGACACATAGGAATTTGTTTTTGCTGGTTGTAATCATTTAGCAAATCCGCAATTTTTCCTCCCCAACCTTGAGCAACTCTTCCCTGCGGTATTCCAGTTTGCCAGTGTAACATCTGATCAGCATGAGAGTATAAACCCAATGGCAATGGTATTCCCCCTTGATAAAACTGCTGTCTGGTCATAGGCTGAATAAGGGTACCCACATTACTTATAAAAGCAAGATGACCTTCGTCAAAGAGTGAACTCACATTTTTTAGAGCTGGGTGCAGTCCGAATGTTTGACCTCCGGTATTATTAGGATTAATAGATATTAATGATTCTTTAGGTATTGCCAGGTTAGTCCTTGTTTCCTGATATTGCTTGTATAATCCTTGATCCGTTGGTATCAACATATTAAACGAATCCATCCCGCCAGAATTTAACAGGCAAACCAACGCTTTATAATCATTGGTATCCGAATGATTTACATTAAATCCTGTAGCAGCTTGTAATATATCGAGATTTGCCAGCGTAGAAAAAAATGTGGTATAGCCCAATGCAGCACAACTAGCCTGATGCAAAAAAGCTCTTCTGTTAATATGCTTATGCTTTCCGGACATATTTTACTATTATCGCAGTATATTATAATCAGGTGAAATCATAAATAAATAGATAGCCGTTTTTATCCTGTGGTACTTCCACAAATTTTGAGGGTCCCAGTTCCAATATGTCCCATTTAGTGCTTTACGCATGATATTTCTTGTTTCGTCCGTTAAGGACCCGCAGGTAAATCTTTTGTCCAACTCGTTAATTAACAACTCAGAGTCCCAGGCGTATGGTTCTAACTCCGAAGTAACCATTCTGACAAAATCAGGATTTTCAGATGTAGATTCCCAGCTATGAAATAGTGCTCCCCATTCTTTTATTTCATTGGTAACATCATCCTTATATACTCCTCCTACCCAGCCATTAACGTCATTGATATAAGATAATGAAGTCGTAGAATTATGCAATTTAAATTCAGGTGCCACAAGGCCGGCATCTGAAATATCTCCCACAGGTTGATAATCAGGTGTGTAAAAATTAAAAACAGTTGGAGAAGCAAATACATGTTGTCTGGTCGAATTTAAATAACTATACCCATTATTCCAATATCGGTCACGCGTTGCAAACACAGGAAAGGTTCTAACTATTTGAGTATACCGAAGCATGGGTTCCCGCAACATTCCATGGTGTGGCTGAAGTCGTTCTTGCAGACCCCTGGCCTCAGGGTCAAGTAAAATTGCAGATACTACTGCCTTCATATCGCCTCTAACACCCTGTCCGTTGTTATTAAATGCAGCCGCAACCCTGTCAATATAAGCTGGACTGGGATTTGATTTTACCAATCGTTGTATCAGTCTGTAAGCTACAAAAGGTCCAGTATTTGGATGTTTAAATAAAAAATCTACCGCATCTTGAATATCCTTCATACCCGTCTGATTTGCCGGAATTTGACACCCAAGAAATGTTTTAGGTCCTTTATCGTGAAAAGATTCGTACATTTTTAAGGGTGTTTCCTTACTTATAGTCCATAAACCATCTCCAAAATCAGGATTGGTTTTCCAAGTGACCACGGGATCCAAACCTCCTCCACCCAATCCGGTGAATACTTTTGCAAGCTGTTTTATATCATGGTTATTGTATGTCGGAATAACATTGCCTTGATTGTCCTTTACGCTTGAACCATCTCTGTTTAAAGTATACAATCCAATGGTAAAAAGCTGCATAATTTCTCTGGCATAATTTTCATCAGGATGAATATTATTAGCTGAATCTTCCTTAGGGTTATTGAGGTGACTCAAATAGTATCCCATGGATGGATGCAGTGTAACCTCCATCAGCATATCGCGATAATTACCTAATGCATTTTTAATCAATATATCATAAAATGAAGAAAGAGCTTCGGCATGGTCTCTCAAATCTGAATTGATGGAAATAACAAAAATCTGGCTAAGTGCATAGGCAATTCTTTGGCGAAGAACATCGTCACTGGTCATATTAACTGTCCACCAGGCATAATTAAAGTGGACTGAATATGGACCAAATTCATCTTCCGGGTTAGCTGATTCTTCCAATATCTGCTCCCATACCCTTTCCACCTCAGGGGTTATATACGTTGGCGGTATATTGCACTGATGGTCAATCCAGGCTTTATAATCAAGTACATCAGAAAGTTCTTCAATCGCATGAATATGAGCACCAAGGGTACTTTGGGCCATAAATCTGGAACTCTCAAAAATTTTATAATCCATTCCTGATCCATCAATAGTTTTTTCGGGTGGACACTCTTGTATGGAAGAGCTTGCGCTCACTTTTACTTCCAAAGGGAATCCTCCTCCCAAATAAACCTTTTGAGGCCAGGCGGTTACAATAGTCAGTAATCCTGTCAATGCTAACAAAAATAACTTTCTAATAAGGATTATCATATCACTTAAATATATCAAATTGTAGAGATACCATTAAGTCTCCCTGATAAACAGATAAATAATAAATTCCAGATTCAAGGTCTGCTTGTAAAGACTTTATCTGCTGAAACTGGGATTCTATTTTCCAGAGACCTTCTTTAAGGATTACTCCTGATACATTCGTAACTGTGTATTTTACGTCTCCAACTCCAAATCCGTTAATAGCTACATTAATTTGACCTTCGGAAGGGTTAGGGTATAAACTCAAATAAATCAGGGGCTTGGTTTTATCTTGAATATACACCGTGTTGATTATGGCAGGAGTCATACCTATCCTGATTTCACTCAATCCAAAACATTCGCCACCGTAGTTTTCAAGTCCGGATAATAAAATATACTTTGCTACCCTGCCTTTTAGATCTGGACCTGCTTCTCCAGTATAAAATCCTGAACCTTTGCTTTCTGCCAATTCAAATTCGGCAACCTCTTCCCATTCCAATCCATTTAAAGAAATATCAATGGCAATCTTTTTTATGCCATCTTTAAGTGTTCCGGGCATTTTAAGTAACGACCAAGATTGATTATCATAATTATTGATTCTTTCTGGGGTATTAAAATTCCAAAAATACGTGCTGTCAAGTGCATAATAATCGTCAAGTGTATATAAAATCCAATGACCTTCCCCCCTAATACTATTGGGCGATTCATTTGCTTTACAAGAAAGCCACGCTTGATTTATGGAAGTGTTATGTCTATCCGCCTGAGACCATGCTATTGAAGAAGATAAAATAACAAAAGCAATAACCTTGGAAAACATTTGATTTAAAATTTTAAAATATAATATTACGAAACTTATGCTTTTTCCATACATTTTATTGTACAAATTGGGTGTTTTTTTATCAAAAATATCCTTGAATTATGTTTTTTTTTACATAATTGACATCGTTCAAAAAACAAATACCTGGATAATATTATATTTTTACAAATAAAATTCTAGGATTCCGATGAAGATCTTTTTGTATATCGCTAGTAGTCTGGATGGATATATTGCAAGTCCTGATGGCTCAATCGACTGGCTCACCTCAACCCCTCCTTCAAAGTACGGTGATTATGGTTATTCAGAACTTTTAAATACTATAGATACCATTATTATGGGTCGTAAAACTTATGAAGACTTGATAAATTTTGATATGGATTGGCCATATGCTGACTTTCGGAATTATGTTGTTACTACCAACCCCTTTATGATCATAAAGAGTCCGAATACAGAACTAATTACTGGTGATATTGCAAAAACCATTGATGAATTAAGATCAACATCGAAAAAAAATATTTGGTTGGTCGGTGGCAGTGAACTGTTGAGTTACTTTTTAAATCACCAGTTAATCGATAAAATTACACTGAGTATTATTCCTATAATTCTGGGAGATGGGATTCCATTATTTTCAAAAATTCAAAATCAAAGTTCTCTTCAACTTGTAGATTCTAAATCTTTTGAAACAGGAGTTGTAAACTTAACGTACCACATTAAATACTGATGGATATATGGGACCAGCATTAAAACTCTCTCTGAAAATTAAATAACTAATATTAAGATTTCTTGGGAGTACTATAATAATATCCTTGTATTACGCTCATATTCATCATTTTATTTACCTCGCCTGAAAACAAATCCCTTTGTAATCTTTCAGAAGATTACTCTTAAAAACTTCAGACAGCAACATGATATTCTCGCAATGCTTCATTTAAAGAGACTTTAGTATCCGTTGATGCCTTACGTGTGCCAATAATCAATGCACAATTGACTTGATAATTACCTGCTGGAAATGCTTTAGTATAGCTGCCAGGAATAACTACTGACCTTTCAGGCACTTCTCCTTTTAAAATAATCGGTTTATCACCTGTGACATCTATAATGTGGGTGGATTGGGTAAGCACAACATTAGCTCCTAAAACGGCTTCCCTCCGAACCCTCACTCCTTCCACTACAATACATCTGGATCCAATAAAACAGTCATCTTCAATAATGGTAGGAGCCGCCTGTGGTGGTTCAAGTACGCCGCCAATTCCAACTCCTCCAGATAAATGAACATTTCGCCCAATCTGAGCGCAACTTCCTACTGTTGCCCAGGTATCTACCATTGTTCCACTTCCTACCCACGCACCAATATTAACGTATGAAGGCATAAGAATGGCACCTTTTTCAATAAATGATCCATATCTTGCAACGGCATGGGGAACAACTCTTACCCCATGCTGTGCATAGCCTTTCTTTAAGGGTATTTTGTCATGAAATTCAAAAGGTCCAACCTCAATGGTAGACATTTCACAAATAGGAAAATACATGACGACAGCTTTTTTAACCCATTCATTGACACACCAGTCTCCATTGAATGGATCTGCAACTCTAAGTTTTCCCTCATCAAGCAATCCTATGACGCTTTTAATCGCATTTATATATTGTTGATCCTTAAGAAGTGCTCTGTTTTCCCATGCTTCCTCAATTTGTAATTGTAATGTATCCATGTATGCGTTTTAATTAATATACCATCTGAAAAGCTAAAAGCTGGGAAAGGATTCCTGTAAGATATCCTCCATATATTTCATCTTCCTGGTGTGCCCGGGAATACAACCTTACTGTTCCAACTAAACCGGCAATTACTGTGCAAAATAATAGTATCATTTCTGAAGAGACAATGTAAGCCTTGTTTAAAAGAGGAAAAGATATATTCAATGACCCATAGCCAATAAAAAATGTAAATAAAAACACCCCGGTTAAAAGTCCTCCAATACCTATAGCATGTAGACTTACCTTTGAAAAATTGTTAATAAAAAGTGCCAAAAACAAACTTATTACCGACCCTAATACAAAATATATTAGTGCTGGTGGGATGGAAGGATTTTGCCTTATGTTAATATAAAGCCATAAATAAAAAACGCCAGTAAAAATTAATGGAGCAATTCTTTCTCTTTTGTCTTTCATTTCAAAGGATTTAACCAGTCCCTGTAGTTTCATTAGGACAATACCTACGACCGGAAAAACAGCAGTTAAAAAAAATACAGTAAGTACTACAAAGATTTTTTTTCGGGGATCACTATAGACAAACCATTCCGGCACTGCTGCAAGTAATAGAAACATCATGTAGGTTACCATCCATACTGGGTGGAAAACAAATGAAATAAAGGTTGAAATTGCGCTCATAACATTGGCAAATATCGGAAATTATATGCAGTTCTCTATGGGCAAACATAAATATACGCTTTAGCTATAGAAAATAGAGAACAAAGCCATCATAGTGCTGTTTTAAAATTGTACCGATAATTATTCCTTCAACATGGTTTTGTTAATGATTGTCAAAACCGGATCAAAAAAAAATGTTTCTTTGCATTTTTCCGTTTTAAATGAACTTTTTAAGCGTTCCAAAAGAGTTTTATCGGATTTTGAAAATTGGGTTATTTTTTGTGTACAACGCTTTTGAGCCATTACATATTTTCACTCAGAACAAACCATTCAAAATTTTAAACTATGAATAATTGTTGCTGGCTAATGATTATCTTCTCTGTTGCAATGCTTCCGGGAATGGCACAAAATACAATTCCAGGTGCTACAGGAAGCGAAACTAAGCTACAAATCAATGGGAGAGTTTATAGTGCTGTCATTACGGAAACAGGTGACACTTTAATCTTAGCAGATCTAGATAATCTTCAAATCACGGCATTGAGAAAATTCAACTCAGACGAAGATTATAAAAAATATATGAAATTCAGAAACTATGCTTCCAAGGTATTTCCATATGCCAAAGAGGCAATCCGTATATTTAGAGAGCTGGAATATGCTTCTACACATATGAAAAAACGAGAACGCAAAAAAAGAATTAAAGAATTGGAAGAGCAACTGACAAAAGAATTTGAAGAACCCCTGGTTAATCTTACTAAACTACAAGGAAAAATCATGTTTAAAATGATTGAAAAGGAAACAGGAAAGTCTATGTATGAATTATTAAAAGATCTAAAAGGGGGCTTTAGTGCTTTCTACTGGAATGCATTTTCAAAACTCTATAGTTATGACCTCAAAGAAGGTTATGAAAAAGGAAAATATCCAATTCTAGATGCAGTTCTTCAGGATTTTGATGTTTCCTATAGATTGGAAAATGAGACGAATATGAAATATTTAAAATTAGTAAACGGAAAAATAGTCTTAAATTCAAATGAGTAAAGGTAAAGTAACCTGGAAGAGTCCCTCAAATATTGCCATTGTAAAGTATTGGGGAAAA
>JAUMBJ010000121.1:0-26058 GCA_032115755.1 Saprospiraceae bacterium | reverse complement strand
AAAATTTGGCAATCAGCTTCCAAAAAATACATCCATTAGTTTTACCCTGGAAAATGCGCATAGTATTACTACTTTGACATGGACCCCGGCTTCAATGGAAAATCCGGTAGGTGTTTCCTTTTTATTTGAAGGACATCAAAATCTAACTTTCGAAAATAGAATTCAGAAATTTATTGCTGGAATACAAGAAACATATTTCCCTTTCCTAAAGGATTATTTTCTGTTTTTTGAGAGCTCAAACAGCTTTCCACATAGTAGCGGAATTGCTTCTTCCGCGTCCGGTATGTCCGCCATAGCATTATGTCTTTGTTCTATGGAACAAGTGCTCACAGGGAATTTGTCCAATGAACAAGAATTCTTTCATAAAGCATCCGTTATCGCAAGGTTAGGAAGTGGCAGCGCAAGCAGGTCTGTATTCCCCATAATGGCTTTATGGGGCGAACATCCAGATATTTCTGGCTCTTCAAATGAATTTGCCATTCCGTTTTCCGAAAATATACATCCTGTATTCAATACTTTTCACGATGATATTCTAATTATAAGTCACAAGGAGAAAAGCGTGTCTTCTACAGCAGGTCACCACCTCATGGAAGGCAACCCCTTCGCTGAAGCCCGTTATCAACAAGCCAATAACCGCATAAAACAAATAACACAAATCCTTAAACAAGGAGAAATTGATGCTTTTGGTCTAATGGCAGAAGCAGAAGCACTAACACTTCACGCACTAATGATGTGTTCTGAACCATCCTACATGCTTATGGAGCCTGCATCATTGATAGTAATAAAAAAAATCCAACAATTCCGAAAGGAAACAAAATTGCCTGTTTATTTTACATTGGATGCTGGGCCTAATATTCATATTCTTTATCCTGGAAGCGAGGAAAAAACTATAAATACCTGGATTTCTCAAGAACTTACACCACACTGTGCAGGAGGAAAAATAATCAGAGATAAAGTAGGAAAGGGCCCAATAAAAATTTAATAAAATGTTGCATTCTACCTGGTTCTCTCTTGTTTTGTTAATGTCTGTATCCTGCGGTATGGAAGCTCAATACCCCAAGGAGGCTAAATGTATTCAACAAAAATTTGATCAAAAAGTCAATGAATATCTTAACTATTCCATTCCCGTTATAGATGTTGATATAGCAAGTAAGGAAAAAGATCAATTCATTTTTATAGATGCGCGTGAAATAGAGGAATTTGAAACTTCTCACATAAAAGATGCAATTTGGCTTGGGTATGATCAACCACACTGGCAAAATATTAAACATATTTCCAAGAATCAAAAAATTGTTGTGTATTGCAGTATTGGTTACCGAAGTGAAAAAATAGGAGAAAAATTAAAGAAAATGGGCTATGTAAATGTATATAATTTATACGGAAGCATATTTGAATGGATTAACCGAAATAATTCTGTCTTTGCAGGTAGCAAAAAAACAAATTACATACATACATACAATAAAAGCTGGAGTAAATGGGTCGCTGGAACTAATTTAGTAAAGGTATGGTAGAAAATCAAAGAATTCTTTTTTATTTAATTGATTTCATTTTTACAAAAACACAGAAATATATAGGTTTGTCGTATGGAAACCTATAATATTAAAACAACTCAGTTTGAAGGTCCTTTCGATTTACTTTTGTTCTTTATTGAACGTGATGAAATCGATATTAACGACATTCCTATAGCTCAGATCACTCAGGATTTTTTGGAATATATACGCCATTTGGAGTCTTTAAATCTAGATGTAGCCAGTGAGTTTATTTTAGTAGCCGCCACGCTGATGCGCATAAAAGCTAAAATGCTCATTCCACGTAAAGAAATAGATGAGGCAGGTAATGAAATCGACCCAAGAGAAGAATTAGTTCAAAAATTACTGGAATACAAAAAATTTAAATCCGTACTGGAAGAATTCAGCCAACTGGAAGACACCAGAAATTTTAAATTTCTTAGGGGCAATATTGAATCTGAATGGAAAAGTCTTGCGGACAAAGCCTTAGTTGATATAGAACTTGAATCCTTGAGCCTTTATAAATTGTTCCACACTTTTCATCAATTGATGTCAAAATTCGAAACCAGAAGTAATAAACCTTTACCTAAAATAGTATCTTATCAATACTCCATTGAAGACCAGCAAACATTCATTTTATCGAAGATGAAGATTAAAGGTAAACTTAATTTTATCGACTTATTCACTAATTTAGAAAATAGAATTCATGCTGTGGTAACGTTTTTGGCCTTATTGGAGCTGCTCAATCTTCAAAGCATTTCAATTACACAAGGAGAAGGGGCAAATAATTTTTGGCTGGAGAAAAATAATATTTAATACTACCGAATTTATAAAATCATCCGGCCCAGCCTTCACGGTCCAAAGATCTGTATTGAATGGCTTCTGCCAGATGTTCATTTGAAATCAATCTACACCCTTCAAGATCAGCTGCAGTTCGAGCAACTTTCAAAATTCGGTCATATGCCCTTGCTGAGAGTTGTAGCTTTTGCATAGCCTGTTTGAGCAGTAGCGCTCCAGAATCCTGTAATATGCATACTTCCCTGACCATCCTGCTAGGCATTTGAGCATTGCAAAAAATGCCTTCAAAAGATTTAAATCTTTCCATTTGAATGCTTCTAGCACGTACAACTCTTTCTACGATGGAAGCACTTTTTTCACTTTTATACCTGTAATCGGATAATTCATCATAGGTAACAGGCGTAACTTCAACATGCAGGTCAATTCTGTCAAGCAGTGGACCACTAACTTTTGAGAGATATTTTTTTACAATTCCCGGACCACATACACATTCTTTGTCAGGATGATTGTAAAATCCGCACGGGCAGGGATTCATGGATGCAATTAGCATAAAACTTGCTGGATAGTCAACTGAAAATTTTGCCCTTGCTATGGTCACCTTACGCTCTTCCATGGGCTGGCGCATGACTTCAAGTACTTGTCGCTTAAATTCAGGTAGTTCATCCAAAAACAATACACCATTATGGGCAAGCGAAATTTCTCCGGGATGGGGATGGCTACCGCCCCCAACAAGTGCGACATCGCTTGTCGTATGGTGAGGAGCTCTGAAAGGTCTTTCTGTCACCAGAGAAGCATCGTTTCCGAGCTGTCCTGCGACGGAATGAATTTTAGTAGTCTCAAGCGCCTCGTACAAATTGAGTGGCGGTAATATAGTAGGAAGTCTTCTGGCCAACATCGTTTTACCTGCTCCTGGAGGGCCAATTAATATTACATTATGCCCTCCTGCAGCAGCAAGTTCAAGTGCTCTTTTAATGTTTTCCTGACCCTTTACATCATTAAAATCTACAGCATAATGATGATTGCGTTTTTCGAAAATTGCCCTCGTATCCTGTATAACGGGTGTCAATCCATTCCCTGTATTAAAAAACTCAACTATTTCTTTTAGGTTATGAATACCATAAACATCAATTTCTCTGACAATTGCTGCTTCCAAAGCGTTTTCTGCAGGTAAGAAAATGGTTTTAAATCCTTCCTTTCTGGCCTGGATAGCCATTGGCAGGGCCCCTTTGATAGGTCTAAGTTGACCATCAAGTGCCAGTTCGCCCATCATCATTACTTTTCCGCAATCGGGAATTGTAATTTGACCCGTACTTACCAGTATTCCTAATGCAATTGGCAAATCGTAGGAGGAACCTTCCTTTCGAATATCTGCCGGTGCAAGATTAACCACCATTTTTATTCTCGGCATTTTACAACCTATGGACTTAATGGCAGATTCTATCCGTTGAAATCCCTCTTTTACGGCATTGTCCGGTAATCCAACTAAAAAATAAAATTGTTTTCCCGCAGGTGCATTACCCCCTGAGTGAACCTCCACAGTAATCGTCTGTGCTTCAATGCCATACACGGCACTGGCAAAAGTTTTTGAAAGCATAGTAGTAGTATTAATTTCACAATTAGTTTTTTCTTTGTTATATGGCTAAATAGCAAAAAAGTTTCGCTATGATTTTTTAGACTCCAAAAACATCAGTAAGCCATCGTAAAAACTCACATCCTCTCCTTTTTTCTGGGCTTTACTTTTTGCATCCTGAACGCGTTCAATAGCATCTGCTACCTCCCCTCCAAAGACAAAGATCTGACATAAAAATTTCAGTGATTCTTGCTTTTGGTTAATTTTATAGGCATCTTCGGCGCAATCACAAGCAAATTCCATCAATTTTTTATCGCCAATAAAATTTTTTGCAATATCCGTGGCGATCTCTGCAAGTACAGCATCATCTTTACCAAATTTTGATGCCAATGACCTACATGCAGTAATATATTGTTTGGTATCTTTAAATGTGCCATAGTACTTCATTTTAGCTCTCAGTACAAAAGCATCAGCTTCTTTTGGAAATCCTTTTTCTGCTTTTTCAAGGGTTTGTTTGAAAATTTCCTCTGATTCAAATTCTATAGCTTTCTCAATGCTCATCTGACAAGCTTTTTTAAGCTTTTGAACAAAATTGTTTTCTCCTACCAATGGTATAATTTTAGCTTTTTCCAACATCATCTGATCATATAACCTAGAGTCACTATCTACTGCAGCTTCAAATAAAAAAACAAGTCTTTCGTCATTAGTAATTTTTGGATTACTATTGAGATATTCATTGGATATCTTTAAGCTTGGCTTTCCCGCCATATTCAAGGCCTTTACATATTTTAGCATAAATTCATAATCTCGATTACCTTGCTCATACAATTCAGCCATTTCAACACTTTTATCGTTGGCTTTTAATGCCTCCTTACCAATATTTATCAACGATTCTGCTTGTTGTGCACCTCTTACTTTTTTTATTACCTTGCCATCTCCATCAAGCCAGTGCAGGGTAGGAAATGCGCTCACCGGATATTTATGTCCAAACGTCACGCCATCCTCTTTTTCCATATCCAATTTTAGATTTATAAAATTGTCATTAAAAAATCTACCGACTTCTTCTTGTGTGAATACGTTCTTTGCCATTCTTATACAAGGTCCGCACCATGTAGCATAGGAATCAACAAAAAGCAATTTATTTTCCTGCTTTGCCTTGGCAAGTGCCTCCTTCCAGGTGCCCTCAAAAAATTGAATACCTTGTCCATAACCGTCAAATGAAATCCATAAAATGGATAAAATTAAAATCAGCTTTCTCATGTGTGTTTTTTAAAATGACTTGACAAATATAACCTATGTTTCAGACCATTACCAAGTATTAACATAATGCTAACAGTCAAAATAATATCTATTTTTTATACTTTTTTGTCTGCAAAGATAATATTCCGCTTCATGCCTTCAAATTTAGTTCTCTTAAGTGCACTTCCGGCAAAAAGTTTTTCAAATACAGGTTCCGTCATCTCTCTCCATCCTTCTTTTGATAGTCCAATTATTTGATCATTGGGTGTAAATGCTGATTCATTGTGTGGCGATGCAAATTTATTCCATGGACAAACCTGCTGACAAATGTCACAACCAAATATCCAGTCCTGAAATTTTCCAGAAAAAACTTCAGGAATATCTCCCTTTAGTTCAATGGTCAAATAGGAAATACATTTCGAAGCATCGAGTATATATCCTTCTTTACTAAAAGCTTCTGTAGGACAAGCTTCTATGCATTTTTTACAAGTTCCACAATAATCCTTCAAAGGGATATCAGGATCAAGTTCGAGGTCGAGTATAATTTCAGCGAGAAAAAACCAGGAGCCAACTTTTGGATGAATTGTCATAGTATTTTTTCCTGTCCAGCCTAAGCCTGCTCTTTTTGCCCAATCCCTTTCTAAGACTGGTCCTGAATCAACAAAAAACCTACCATGAACGTTTCCTGCTATTTGTTGTATGTACTCAAAAAGGGTTTTAAGTCTTTTTCTTATTACTTTGTGATAGTCTCTCCCATTAGCGTACATAGAAACGTGATAGGATTCTTCATGACTAATGGTCGCAGGTGTATAGTAATTATAAGTTAAAGAAATTACTGTTTTTGCGCCTTCTACAAGTTTACGTGGATCCGTACGAAGATCAAAATGCCTTTCCAGGTAATCCATTTGCCCATGATGATTTTGATTTAGCCATTTTTCAAGTCGTCTTGCCTCCTCATCCATGTACGCTGCTTTTGCAAATCCAATAGAAGAAAATCCAATCTCCTTAGCCTTTTCTTTTATTAATTTGCCCAGACTTGATTTATTGGTCCACATAGCGAATTTATAAACTAATGTCAATTTCTAAAATCAGAAAGGGTTGTCGATAGTATTATCTGACAACCCTCTCTGCTGTTTTTGAAATAGGATTATTTTTTCATTTCTCCACCAAACATGACACCCAAAGTAATTTCATGAGAGCCATTATTGTAATCCTGAATAGGATTGGAAGATGTATTATATGAGTAATAAAAATTATACTTGTCAATATTAGTACCCAATAGGAATCCCAACCTGTTATCTGCACCTAGTGTATAACTGACTCCGCCAATAAGTCTGTCGTCAAGAAAACTGGCATTCAGATTTAAATCCATATGCGTAGGTACGTTTGCCAGTTTTTTAAATATAAAAGATGGTCTTAACACTACGTTTGCATTACTGGCTTTCAATTCATATCCCGCATGAAATATAAATCCTAATTTTCTGTCAGAGGAACCTTCATTTATAGCATCATTAATCCTACTGCTCACCAGTGACGGAAATGATAATCCATATGAAATCTTTTTCATATAGATACCATAAACCCCGAAAGATGCATCAAAAAACTCTGCCCCTGACAATGCTGAAACTACCTTGGGATCAGATACAACATCTGGATCTGTTATAGCACTCAAACCATGTTTTATATATTCCCCTGATATACCAAATCCAATTTGGTTGTCATCAGATTTTATTGTATAGCTAAAACCGGCCATAGCTTTTGTTGTTTCCAGCAATCCAAAATTATCACGAAGAACATTAATACCCATACCCAGCCTCTGTGCAACAGGTCCATTATAAGATAATGTTGTAGTAACCGGTGTTCCTGAAAGGCCCGCCCATTTGTTTCTGTAATTCAACATAATTTGATGCTTCATATTGGCACCAAATGCCCCGCTGTTTATTAATTGAGGATTTAATATAGCCTGTGTGTAAACATATCGCTCATCAAAATATCTGGTTTGCCCATTTATTTGGACAGCAGTAATTATAAACGATATAAAAAAGATATATGGTAAAGTCTTCATAAATGAATGATTTCTTATTAATAATGTTCCCTTAGGGTTTTACTTTAATATGGTTACTGTTCCCTTAAACGTATCTTTTAATCCATTACCGTAATTGACCTCATATACCCAAATGTAGGCCCCTTCCGATAATTCTTTGTTGTCAGCGTTTAGTCCAGCCCAAAGATTATCGTAATTTTTTTGAGAAAATACTTCTCTTCCCCATCTATCGAATACAAATAAAGTTCCTTGCAGATCATCAGCACACTGAATAGTGAAGACGTCATTTTGACCATTTCCGTCCGGTGTTAACACCAAACTTCCTGTTCCACATTCACCCGACAATGCGCAAAACTTAATGTCTATATTTGGAATGATTAATTTACAGCTATTTAGATCTGTTATGGTAACTCCATAAGTCCCCTTACCTGCATCTTCTACCTTATTTCCGGTTTCAGACAATGCAGTACCATTGGCTACCCATTGATAGGTATAGGGTGCAGTTCCAGAGTTATTTAAGTTTAAAGCAATTGATCCATTATCTTCTCCACTATCCGTACAATTGACCTGCGTTTCTGATGTTAGTTTGGATGGTGCCAGAATTGTCAATGCTGAAGAAGTTACTACACCCGCTGAATTTGAAAATTCAACAGTATAAGTAGCTGCACATAAGGCAGCAAATTCAAAATTCCCTGCTACAGTAAGGGTTGCTGTTTTTACAACTGTATTACCATTTTTAAGATTAATTGTCACAGGCATATTGCCTGCTGTCACTGTTCCAGAAACGGTTGCAGTACAATCTCCAAAACAAGCTACACCAAATCCATTAAAGTTGGTAGAAACTCTTACATTATCAAATGTTACCATGGGATTGGTTTTTCTGCCGACAGTAAATGTTTTTATAACAGTACAACCATTGGCATCCGTTATAGTCACATTGTAGTTTCCCGGTAAAAGATTTGTAGCAGGGTTGGTATTTTGACTTATATTGGTTGGACCCTGCCAAGCAATGGTGTAAGGATTGGAACCAGCTGCGGGAGTACCTCCTGATATAATAAGTGATATTGATCCGTTATCAACTGCAGCATCTGCATCAGTTACATTTCCGTTTGCATCAAGTGCCGAGGCAGGCTCCGTAATGGTAACCGCCGAAGCTGTAAATGTTTGTTGCGGAACTGATGAGTCTGTAATGGTTACTACATATGTTCCGGGAGCAACCATATTAGGGTTAATACCTCCTGGAAACTGTATATTATATGGTAGACAACCCCCTGAAGGTGTTACATTGATTTTTCCATTATTTGCTCCTTTACATGTAACATTTGTACCGGTCACTGTCGCGGTAAGTGCCGCTATAAGATTTTTAATCTCAAAGGTTTGGGTCCCCGTACATCCTTTAGAATCTGTAACTGTAAGACTATACATTCCAACATCGAGGTTTCCTGGATTGGAAATGTTACCTATATTTGGATTCCATGTATACACGTTATATGGTGGGTTGCCGCCTGTAATGCCTGTAACATTAATAGACCCTTTCTGTGCAGTACAGGAAATATTGGTGATTCCTGTACCAGGAATAGTGATTTGATTGGGCTGTGTTATGGCTTCATTTGATTTTGAACAAAGCACTACACCATTACATACTAATTCCAGTGTGTAGTTGCCCGCTTTTTGACCTGTCAGATCACACTTTGAAAGATCCGCTGAAGAATAAACTGCTGTTCCTGCACTGTTTTTCCATACACACATACAACCTGTAGAATTTGATGGACCAACTACCCTAGCAGTTACAGCGCCATCAGAGCCACCATTACAGGTGACCGGAGTTTTACCCAATATTGTACATTCACCAGTTGGACTACATTCAATGGTAATCGTACCCTTTGTAATTTCTACTGGAAAAATGTAACTCGTATTTCCTTGATAATCTCCCGTAATTTCAAGCTTTAAAGGTGTCTGATCAATTATGTTAACATCAGCATCCATATCACAAGAACCCGTAAGTTCAAAACAAACCTGATAAATTCTGTGACCATTGTTTAATGTTATTACAGAATTATTTCCTGTATTCCAGGTAAGATTTAAAGCTGTTCCAGTAAAATTAAAGTTTCCTGCACTCAATCCTTGAAGACCATACATCCCTGTACTAACATACTTTAACTTAGTTTGATCCCACGTCATGGAATATTGAACGCTTCGTATAGTAGTGAAATTTTCAACTTTAACATCCAAACATACGGTGCTTCCCTTAAATCCCGTAGCTTTTGCAACCTGTATTTTTACCGGAGGAGCAGGCAATACGTCTCTGACAAGCACGGTTCCAGCGATTACACAGTACGGTACAGATACTGTACTTCCATTTACTTCTCCAGACCAGTCCATTGCAGGTGGTGATACCTTGCCCATACATATTCTGGCATTCGTTCCCGCAGGAGCAAGCACTTCAAAGCACAATTCAAAAAGAACTGTATTATCCGGTAAAGTAACTGGCATGTCAGGCGAGTTGTTAAACCAGGAATAACGCATCACGTTCCTCATAGTAGGTGGCCGGAAATAAAGTGTTCCGTTTAATGTAGGGTGATGCTTTATTGTATCAAATTTTAATTGAGTAGTGTCCCAAGAAAAGGTTCCTAGACCACCCTGCATATTTTTGTAATTCTTAACTGTAAATGGTATACAGATTTTATTTCCTGTTTTTGCGGTAAGGGTATCACCTCTAAAAATAAGATTTTGCGGATTAGTACATGCTACATCCGGACATGGATCTACTCCGCCGCCGCCGTTATCACACTTTACTTTGACAGAACCTGGCACAGAAGAATAATTTGTAACCAGTGAAAAGCTACCATTTACATATTCAATGGATAATGGTACACTTGATTGTGTAACAGGTGAAGTAGTACATGGTGCACCTAAAACATTAAAATTAATGGAAAATAATCTGGCACCATTGGGAAGTGTTTTGGCCTGTAACCCGGGGTCATTCCATGAAAAAGTCATTTGTCCTTTTTTCACAACATTCCCATTAGGACCTGAAAACATACTTTGACTTAATCCGAGCGTAGTATTTAAATTGGAAACAGTTCCGTATTGAAGGACTAGAGAATCGTAATTTATGGAAAACTGGGCTGAAACCAGATTGGTAAAACCATCTGCCGTAACATCAACACTAGCCTGACCTGTGCTGGGAGTGTATTCAATATTCGCTATTTTGATGACAATCTGACTATTAACCTGAAAAGTGGTTAATATTATTCCCCAAATAAGCGTCAGTAAGAATTTCCTCATAAGGAATTGATTTTGTTAAAGTAATTAATTGCAAAATTAAGTAAAATATGATTACAGCGAGGAACTAAGTTGTTCGAACCGTCAATACTGCGTTCATATTATACCAAAATGAATATGTGTTATAAATATAGCAAAAAGTACGCCAAAATATTTACAATGTCATATTTTACATGATTATTTTAGATAATTCCTAACCTGTTTTTTGCCATTTTTAGTATCTATATAATGAATAACTTCTGATATTTTTTATATTGCGTGTTATAAATACATCAATATGCAAAACAGTAAAATATTATTTTGGTCCATAACAGTGGCTATGGCAGGTTTCCTTTTTGGTTTTGATACTGTGGTTATTTCCGGGGCGGATATGGCCCTACAAGAATTATGGCCAAGAGGGGAATTTTTTCATGGTACTATCATTATGGGTTCTGCGCTTTGGGGAACTGTAATAGGCGCTATGTTTGCCGGTTATCCAACAGATAAACTGGGTCGCAAGCTAACATTGATTTTTATTGCCCTACTTTATCTTATTTCTGCTGTAGGTTCGGCATATGCCTGGAGTCCTGAGGTATTTGCGTTTTTTAGGTTTATTGGTGGATTAGGGGTAGGTGCTTCGACTATTGCTGCACCAACATATATTTCTGAAATATCACCTGCACATAGCAGAGGACGACTTGTTGCCCTTTACCAATTTAATATAGTTCTTGGTATTTTAATGGCCTTTCTATCTAACTATGGGTTGAGGGATTACGGAGGAATTATGGGAGAGCCATGGAGAGCCATGATGGGTGCAGAGGCAATACCTGCCCTAATATATGCAATTATTGTTTTTTTTATACCTGAAAGTCCAAGATGGCAAATTATTTACAAAAATGATATTGAAAGTGCTGCGAGAACCCTTAGGGTTATGGACAATACAGCAAATATTGAAAATCTAGTTGCTGAAATCAAAGAAGATGGACAATCCAAAACATTAAACGAAAGTATTTTCGACCCCAAATACAGAAGACCCCTCTTACTGGCTTTCCTGATTGCGTTTTTTAATCAGTTTTCAGGAATTAATGCTTTTTTATATTATGCCCCAAGGATTTTTGAAATTGCGGGACTAGAAAAAAGTGCTGCATTGCTCGGGAGTATTGGAATTGGAATAGCCAATTTAATTTTTACCATGGTTGGACTTGCGTTAATAGACAGACTTGGAAGAAGGCAATTAATGTATATAGGTTCTGTAGGTTATATTATTTCACTAACCCTGGTATCACTTGCTTTTTTTCTTGATTGGCAAGGCTTTTCGGTGCCAGTTTTTTTATTCATTTTTATTTCAGCACATGCTATTGGACAGGGATCTGTAATATGGGTTTTTATATCAGAAATCTTTCCTAACCATCTTCGTGCCAATGGACAAGCATTTGGTTGTTCCGTCCACTGGCTTCTTGCTGCAATTATTCCATCCCTGGTGCCTGTTTTATTTTCAACCATCGGTGCCGGTACCGTCTTTGCCGTCTTTGCAGGAATGATGGTTTTACAATTAATTTTTGTTTGGAGTATGATGCCGGAAACCAAAGGCGTGAGTCTGGAAGCTATGCTTTCCAGTCTAACAAAAAAATAAATCTAAAGACTATTATTAACTAACTTTTAAAGACTTATCAATTCATAATATTTAGGGTTTTATTTTTGTTTAATAATTTAATAATCCCTTTATATGCAATACTTTAACTTAAAAAAGAAAATACTTAAGGTATATTAAACTATACAAAATATAACCCTATAAATAAAACATGTTGTCCGTAACTCATACATTCAAAATACCATCGATTATTGGTTGGCATAAATTGCATTATGTCTGTTTGATCAGGATATTCCTTTTTTTATGGTTGTTTGCAGGAGAAAATACTTTTTTTGCGCAAACTTGGGAGAATACTAAAGACTGGAAGAAAGAACCCCACAGGCCCACCTTTCATTTTAGTCCTGATAGTATGTGGATGAATGATCCAAATGGGATGTTTTATATCGATAGCACTTACCACTTATTTTACCAATATTATCCAAAAGACATAGTATGGGGACCAATGCATTGGGGCCATGCTACATCACAGGATTTAATTAATTGGCAACACCGCCCCATTGCCCTTTATCCTGATAGTCTTGGATATATTTTTTCAGGCAGCGCTATTATAGATATTAAAAATACAAGCGGCCTCGGAAGAGATGGAATCCCCCCTGTAATTGCCTTTTTCACCCATCATCATGATGCTAAGGAAAAATCAGGGAGCAATCAATTCCAATATCAGTCAATGGCTTATTCTTTGGATGGAGGCAAATCATTTACAAAGTTTGCAGGAAATCCGGTAGTGCCCAATCCAGGTATAAAGGATTTTCGGGACCCAAAGGTTTTCTGGTTCGAAAGTGATCAGTCTTGGAAAATGATTTTTGCCGCTTATGATCATGTTCGAATTTACACTTCTAAAAACTTGATTAACTGGAGCTACTGCTCCTCTTTCGGAAAAGATAATGGTTGCCATGATGGGGTTTGGGAATGTCCAGATTTGTTTCCAATAAAAGCAGAAAATACAGGAACAACTAAATGGGTAATGCTTGTAAGCATCAATCCGGGCGCTCCAAACGGAGGTTCAGGAACGCAATATTTTGTTGGGGATTTTGACGGAACCTATTTTAAACTTGACGATATATCGCAATCTGAAGAAAAAAATAAAAATACACAATGGCTCGATTTTGGAACAGACAATTATGCTGGGGTGACATGGTCAGGTATACCTGAAAAAGATGGCAGAAAAATATTCTTGGGGTGGATGAGTAACTGGCAATATGCTCAACAGGTTCCTACCAAAAAATGGAGAAGTTCAATGACGCTGCCACGTGAATTAACCTTGGACAGCATTGAAAAAGAATGGGTTGTAACATCAAAACCCATTGTTGAATTTAGTCAACTCGAAACGGCTTCTGAAATGCTCATTACAGATCAAATGATTGGCGATACATTTCTTCTTCAATCAGGATCAACTTTAAACAGATATCAGTTGGAGATTGAGCATGCTCAAAATAATAAAGTATTTATTAGATTATCAAATACCCTTGGACAATATACAGATGTTGGGTATGATGGAAAACTTAATAAGTTTTACATTGACAGAAGATTTTCTGGAATTACAAGTTTTAATAAAAATTTTGCGGCAATTCAATACAGTGACATTCGTAAAAAGAGTGGACTCATTAAAATGGATATCATCCAGGATGTTTCCGGCGTTGAAATGTTTGCAGATGATGGGTTCACAATTATGACAAGTTTGTTTTTTCCGGAGATACCTTACCAAAAAGCTACAATTCAAAGCACGCTTACAAATTTAAAGTTTAATGGCTCTGTTAGACCATTGAAAGCCGCAATATTTAAATCAGCTCGTTAAATAACTAACCAGACTTATAATTAAACGCTTTATAACTTTTATGTGTTATATAGCGTATTGCTCAAATTCAGATTATGGCAAAAAATAAGCTTAAGAAGTTTGCAGATATTTTAACTTTTTCAAACGTTTATGAAAACTACGACCCAAAACATCCAAAACTGATTAAAAACAAAGATCAGGAGGTATTCATTAAAGGAAGATGGGCAGAATCACACTTTAACAACAGCAACCCACTTATTCTTGAATTAGCTTGCGGTAGAGGGGAATATACCGTTGCTCTGGCTAAAGCATTTCCACAAAAAAATTTTATCGGGGTAGATGTTAAAGGTGCCAGAATCTGGAAAGGCGCTAAGCAAGCCATTGACCAGTCTCTTGACAATGCTGCTTTTTTAAGAACAAGAATTGAGCAATTATCATTATTTATTGGCGAAAATGAGGTTAACGAGATCTGGATTACTTTTCCTGACCCTTTCCTGCGTGAAAGTAAAGAGAATAAAAGATTGACTTCAGCCGCTTTTCTTTCCAGATATAAACCTCTTCTTAAAAAAGATGCCATTATGCACCTTAAAACTGATGACGATACATTGTATCAGTTTACATTGGAAACTTTAAAAGATTTTTCCGGAGCAAAGATTATATACCACAATCATGATATATACCAAGGCGATCTTATTTATCCGGAGTTACAATACAAGACTTATTATGAGCATATGCATCTGAAGGCAGGAAAAACGATAAAATATATTCGTTTTTCAATAAATAATCCGTTATGAAACAGGAAGAAAAAGTAATTATTGAATTACCAGTAACGCACAAATTAGACATACGTAAAATAACTTACGAAGACCTGAAATCATGGGTTTCTTCAAACGGGGAATCTGCTTTCAGGGCAAATCAGATATATAGTTGGTTATGGCAAAAATCAGTTACAGATTTTAGTGAAATGACAAACTTATCAAAAAACTTTCGTGAAAAACTTGACCACCAATTCGAAATATTACCCATTTCTCTTGATAAAAAACAAATTAGTGAAGATGGTACTATAAAATTTAGGTTTAGATTGCATGATAATCATTTCATAGAATCCGTTTTAATACCGGTTGCTGATGATCAACGTTATACAGTTTGTGTATCTACCCAAGTTGGATGTAGTTTAACATGTGCCTTTTGTGCAACAGGACAGATGAAAAGAGTAAGAAATCTCAGTGCTGCAGAAATATATGATCAGGTTGTACAGGTCAATAATGCCTGTCAATTAATTTATGGGAGTCCCTTAACAAACATTGTTTACATGGGCATGGGCGAACCGCTTCTGGCCTATCAGTCTACCTTGGATTCAATTAATATTATTTGCAGTGAAAACGGGCTTAATATGTCTCCCAAACGAATTACTGTAAGTACTGCCGGAATTGCCAAAATGATTAGGAAGCTTGCGGATGATGATGTCAAAGTAAATCTTGCGCTTTCACTTCATGCCGCAGATGATGAAAAACGAAATCTTATAATGCCCATTAACGAGCATAATAATCTGGAAGTATTGATGGATTCACTACAATATTTTTACAAGCAAACAAAAAATAAAATAAGTTACGAATACATTGCATTTAAAGGATTTAACGATAGCGAGCAAGATGCAAAGAAACTGGCTAATTGGTGTAAAGCATTTCCTGTTAAAGTGAATATTATAGAATATAATCCCGTGGATGGTCTAGAATTTCACAAATCAGATACTGACCAAATCGATAAATTTGCAAAAAAGCTAAGGCAATCAGATGTTATGGTAACTGTAAGACGAAGCCGGGGTAAAGATATTGATGCAGCTTGTGGTCAATTAGCCAATAAAGATTAATGATAATAAAAGCTCCACAAAATGCCAACGAACTGGTCTGAAGCAATTGTGATTGAAACTGAATGGATAAGTCCTGCTGTCAAATATTTAAAACTCAAGGTTAAAGATAAAGCATCTTTTCAATTTATACCGGGACAATTCATTACTTTGGATTTACCTACCGGTCAAAAAAGACTTGACCGCTGGAGAAGTTACAGTATTGCCAGCAGCCCGGACAATTCCAATGTTTTTGAATTGTGCATTGTCCAGGTAAATGGTGGAAAGGGAAGTACTTATTTGTGTCAGCACCTAAAAATTGGTGATTCTTTAACTTTTAAAGGCCCTGAAGGGAGTTTTGTATTACCTGAAAATAAAAAAATTAATCAACTTGTCATGATTTGTACAGGTACCGGAATTGCACCGTTCAGATCAATGATAAAACATATGTACAATTCAAACAAATTTGATGGTAAGGTCCATTTGATTTTTGGTACACGTTTTGAAAATGATATTTTATACCGAAGTGAATTTGAATCACTCCAGAAAATAAATCCTTCGTTCAAATACGATATTTGTTTGTCGAGGGAAGCTATTTCCGGTTTACATAAAGGGTATGTACATGAAATATACCAACAAACATATGTGACATCTGGAGATGATATACTTTTTATGTTGTGTGGGTGGTCAGGAATGATTGATCAGGCACTGTCCATATTACAGCAAAACATGCTTATTTCTCCAAAAAATATATACTTTGAAAGATTTGGTTAATAATTGTTTTCAGTAACATTATATGCTTAGATGCATTATATTCTCATGTATATTAAACAATACACCTTATAATGTTTTACATTCTGACATTAAATAATTATTGTTAAAAATACACTATCTTCGCACCCTCTTCCTATATAACTATATTAGCATTATGACACCTCTCATACAGACGCCAAAACATAAAAAAACAAAAATACTTGCTACCATTGGGCCTGCATGTTCAAGCAGTGAAGTTCTACTAGATCTGGTAAAAGCAGGCGTTAATGTTTTTAGACTTAATTTTTCTCATGGTTCACATCATGACCATCAGGAAGTAATTGACAGAATTGTTGCTATAAATAAAACTTACAACTTACATGTCGGTATATTAGCCGATCTACAGGGACCAAAATTAAGGATCGGGAAGATTGAAAACAATCAGCTCGAGATTGCCCCGGGAGATTTTTTGACATTTGTCAACGAACCCTGTATAGGAACAAAGGAAAAAATTTATATGAGTTATGAATTATTTCCTAAAGATGTAAAAGCAGGCGAAAAAGTTCTTGTAGATGATGGTAAAATTGTTTTGGAAGTCGCAGAAACGAATGGAAAAGACACTGTAAAATTAAAGGTAGTTCATGGGAATGTGCTTTCTTCAAATAAAGGTGTAAATCTTCCGGATACCGCAGTAAGTCAACCCTCCTTGACAGAAAAAGATTTGGAAGATCTGGAATACATTCTTACCCAGCCTGTAAACTGGATAGCCCTTTCATTTGTAAGACAAGCTAAAGATGTAACTGAACTGCAGAAAAAAATTGCAGATAAGGGGCATTATGCCAAAGTAATCGCAAAAATAGAAAAACCAGAAGCTGTAAAACATATAAAGGAAATAATTAAGGTAACCGATGCCATAATGATTGCACGAGGTGACCTAGGTGTAGAAATGCCAATTGAGCAACTTCCCGGCATTCAGAAATCAATCATTTCAAGATGTATTCAAAAAGGAAAACCCGTCATTGTGGCAACACAAATGATGGAAAGTATGATTACAAATCCATCACCAACAAGAGCCGAAGTAACAGATGTAGCAAATGCCGTTTTGGACGGGGCAGATGCAGTTATGCTTAGTGGAGAAACTTCTGTAGGTCAGCATCCTGTTTTGGTCGTAGAATCCATGGTTCGAATCATTACGCAGGCAGAAAAGCAGTATGAAATGCAAGGTAAAAGACCGAAACCAGATTCAGACTCTGATACCTTTCTATCAGATGTACTTTGCCTAAATGCTCCAAAAATCGCTGAAGAAGTCGGTGCAAAGGCAATTCTTGGCCTTACCGTAAACGGATACACGGCATTCGTCATTTCGAGTTACAGACCAAAATCTGCCATTTTTATTTTTTCGGACAAACCCTATATGCTCAATACTCTTTCACTGGTGTGGGGTGTTACATGCTATCCATACGAAAAGTTTACAACTACTGATGAAACTATTGAAGATCTCAATAATATACTTAAAGAAGCTGGAGAAATTGATGCTGGTGATATTGTAATTAATACCGGAAGTATGCCCTTGCATAAGCGCTTTCGAACCAATATGTTAAAAATTACTGTTGTAGAATAAGCTATTTTAACAACCTATGTTTGTTACAAAATACAAAGTTTTTAATTTCTATTTTCTCTTTGTTGTATTGGCATATTTTCTTGCCATAAATTATCTTCCTTCATATGAAAAGGTAACAAAGCCATTGATCTTGGCAAGTTTACTTGGATTTTATATTTCAGGAAATACCCGTCAGCATAATGCTTTTTTGCTAGGTATGATTTTCGCACTTCTTGGTGATGTTTTTTTATTATTTGAAGGAGAACTATTTTTTAAAATTGGTTTATTTTCTTTTTTACTTATGCAAATAAGTTATGCAAGTGTATTTCTCGGATACAAAGGAACGGTTAAAAAATATTTCTGGCTAATATCCGCTTTACTGATTATGACCGGTATGATTTTATTATCCCTTTTATGGCCTGGTCTGGAAGGCAATCGAGTTGTTGTTTGTATATATATTTTGGCAATTTTATTCATGGTTATCTCCTCATTTAGGATGAATATTAAAAGTGCTTTATACAAGGTTATTACGTGGGGAACACTCAGTTTCCTATTATCTGATGCCATACTTGCCCTAGATAAATTTTATAAACCCATCATTGGTTCAGACTACCTGATTATGATTTCATATATTACTGCCCAGTATTGTATTGTTGTCGGAATGAAAGTGCTGCACAGCAAAGTTGGTCCTGTAGATTAACTTTCTTTATTGTAAGTATCGTCAGTTTAACTAGGTTTTTTGCGTAAATTTGCAGCACTAAACCAAACCTTTCCAACATGAAATCTTCATACATCATTTCTGCATCAAGAACTCCTATAGGCAGTTTTGGTGGCAGTATTGCCAGTGTTTCTGCAACACAACTAGGTTCTGTTGCCATAAAAGGTGCCGCACAAAAAATTAATCTTTCTCCTGATCTAGTTGATGAGGTCTGCATGGGACAGGTTGTTCAGGCAAATTGTGGACAAGCACCTGCTAGACAAGCAGCGCTTTATGCTGGTCTATCAGATTCCACACCCTGTACTACTATTAATAAAGTTTGTGCTTCAGGTATGAAAGCCATTATGTTAGGGGCACAGTCTATACAAAATGGAGACAATCAACTGATCATAGCGGGAGGCATGGAAAATATGTCTTCGATTCCATATTATTTACATAAAGCCAGATACGGATATAATTATGGACATGGAGAATTAATCGATGGCCTTGTTAAAGATGGGCTTACAGATGTCTATCATGGAAATGCCATGGGCTGTTTCGCAGACGCAACGGCAGAAAAATTTCAAATTAGCCGGGAAGAACAAGATAATTTTGCTATTGATTCTTACAAAAAAAGTAAGTATGCCTGGGAAAATAAATATTTCTTAGATGAAGTTGTAGCTGTCGAAATTAAAGACAAAAAGGGAAACATCCATTTATTTAACGAGGATGAAGAATTTAAAAATGTATTTTTTGATAAAATACCAAACCTCAAACCTGTTTTTACAAAAGATGGTACGGTAACAGCAGCTAATGCTTCAACTATTAATGATGGTGCGGCAGCATTGGTGTTGGCTAATGAAGAGCTCATCGCCAGAAACTCTTGGCAGCCTATGTCAAAAATTATTGCATATGCGGATGCTGCCCAGGCTCCTGAATGGTTTACAACTGCGCCAGTTCTTGCCGCACAAAAAGCACTCCATAAAGCAGGGTTAAAGATTGGGGATATAGATTATTTTGAAGTTAATGAAGCTTTCTCTGTTGTCACACTAGCTTTCATGAAACAATTAGGCATTTCGGAAGATAAAATAAACGTTTGGGGCGGGGCGGTGTCCCTGGGGCATCCTCTAGGATGTTCAGGTGCTAGAATAGTATGTACACTTGCACATATTTTACGTCAAAATAATTCCAGATTTGGGCTTGCTGCTATCTGCAATGGCGGGGGCGGCGCCAGCGCTATTATCATTGAAAATATGCAATAATGCAGTCAAAAACAGCATGCCTATTTGGAGCAACAGGATTAGTTGGGTCACACTTGCTTGAAAAACTGACGGAAGATGCTCACTATCATGAGGTCAAGGTTTTTGTCAGACGATTACCCGACGTTTCTCTATCTTCAAAAGTTAAATTTTATCTGATTGATTTTGACCATTTAAGCGAATTTAAACGGGAAATAACAGGTGATGATATTTATATAGCTTTAGGAACTACTATAGCAACAGCAGGAAGTAAGTCAGCTTTTTGGAAAGTTGATTTTACCTATTGTGCTGAAATAATAAAAATTGCTGGTGCCAATGGGGTAAAACGACTTTTATTTGTATCCTCGGCAGGAGCTAACAAACATTCATTCATTTATTATTCCAGGGTTAAAGGCCTTATAGAAGAAGTTTTGATAAAAAGTGACATCCCTTCTGTGACTATATTCCGACCTAATTTTCTGGAGGGCGACAGAAAAGAAAAAAGACCTGTAGAACTTTGGATGAAAAAAATCAATCAAAAGTTTCCCTGGATTTACCGAGGCTTCCTAAGAAAATTTTCACCTATACACGCAGAAGAAGTCGCAAATGCTATGATTTTCTGTGCAAATAGCACCAATTTTGATGTTGGCAGAAAATTGATGGATTCTGAAAATATGAAAGGTAATTATCAGGCTATTACCTTGTAAAGGTGATACATATTAAAACTTAAATCCAAGGGAAAATTGAAAAGCCGTATGACGGTCAAAATCATTGGTAAAAATAAATTTACCATTTTCGTCCAAAGTTTTTCTTGATGGATCCATTCGGTTTCTGGTTAGATCGGTTAACCCATAATCATATCTAACTGAACCATAAAAGCCTTTTGTGAAAAAATAGGATATTCCACCCGTCAGTCCGAAATCAAACCAGTTAAATAAGCTTCCATCGATTTCACTGGTAAGAAACTGATAATAGGCTCCCGTGTTCTTGTAAAGCTGAATCGGTTGCTTGTCTACTAAAATGGTTGGTCCTGACAAACTTCCTCCACCAGCAACATCTTTATAATAATTGTGCTCCAATGTCTGTCGAAAATAAACTTCCTGAGGATGATCAGTACTTGTAAATCTAAGTTGTCCTGCCCCTCTGGGTTGAATCAAAAAGTTAGCATAAAGGCCTGCATTAATTTCAAACTTATCAAATACTGAAAATTGCGCAGTTACCGGCACACTTATATACGCATTTGAAATCTTTAGATTGGCCGTCGTATTTCCTATTTCATTTATCACACTTCCTCTGTAGGAAATCCTATAATATGATTCACCTTCATATTCATAGGCTGTACCATACTGTACGTATACGATCTCTCCTTTAACAGAAAAAAACTCTGCAAATTGTTGTGCATAATTAACTCCAAAATGAAACCCATTCGTCAAGGAATAATTTTCTTTTACACCACTTTCAACCGGACCAGAAAAGGTGGAGTAATTTAATCCCGCCCTAATTCCAAATCTCTGCGCATTTGACACAAAAGGCAAATTAACCATAATCAATAATAGAATTATTATTTTCAGTATTTCTGTAGAATTTACCTTTGATGTCATTATCCGAATATTAAATTTTGTGTTTTATACTCATTGCAGCGCCAATAATTCCGGCATCATTTAGTAACTGTGCTGTATCAACGAATGTATTGACATCAATATAAGATTTGTATTTGTCAAAATGTTTACTTACGCCTCCGCCAATCAAAATAGCCTCAGGGCTAAACAGATGATTTAAATGGTTTAAATAAACGTTTACTTCTGATCCCCAATTTTTCCAGCTCAATGCCTTTTTCTCCTTGGCACTATTTGAAGCATATCTTTCAAAAATTGATTTTTTATATAATAAATGACCCAGCTCTGTATTAGGAATTAACTTTCCATCAAAAAATAAAGAAGAACCTATGCCTGTACCTAGCGTAATCATAATGACAAGACCTTTTTTCATATGTTTACCTTTTCCAAAAGTCATTTCAGCTATACCCGCGGCATCAGCATCATTGACTATACTAACCTGAGCTGAAATTCTTTTGTGTAATTCTTCTTCCAAAGGAAATCCAATAAATGAATCATCAATATTACTTGCCGTCCAAACTGTGCCGTTTTTTACTATAGCAGGAAATCCTATTCCTAAAGGCTTCCCTTGCCATGAAAATTCAGAAATTAATTGTTCAAGCACCAACATCACATTTTCAGGTGTTGCTGGACTTGGGGTTTTTATCTTTTTTTTCTCCCCAATGATTACCCCTTTCTTTAAATCAACGATTCCTCCCTTAATTCCTGTAGCGCCGACATCAATACCTAAAATCTGCTCCATATCATAAGGTTTTATTATATCTGTTGGCTGATATTTATCTAATTACAGTTATTTCAATTATTCTTACATCTTCAACAGGTCTGTCGGCAGGATCCGTTTTTTTCTGGGCGATTTTATCAATTACTTCAAGGCCTTCTACAACCGTGCCAAAAACAGTATAATCCATATCTAAAAATGGTGTACCTCCAACGGTAGTGTAGAGATTCTTGTTTTCTTCAGAATATTTAATATTTTTTTGGAATTCCAGCCCTTGGATCTGATTTTCAGGAACAGGCTTACCGTGTACAATGTAAAACTGGGAGCCAGAAGATTCTTTTTTAGGGTTAACTGCATCACCTTGTCTTGCTGCAGCTAACGCACCTTTAATATGAACATGGTTTACAGAAAACTCTGCAGGAACTTTATAATTTGGGCCCCCCATACCTAGCCTTTTTCCTTGCACGGCATCTCTGGAATCAGGATCACCACCCTGAATCATAAATCCATTGATTACTCTATGAAAAAGTAAACCCTTGTAATATCCTGTTTCTGCCAGCTTTATAAAATTATCTCTGTGTAATGGTGTATCATCAAATAACTGAATCAACATCGTACCTTCTGTGGTTTTCATTTCCACGAGGCATTTTGAAGATGGTTCAAGATAAATTTCTGTTGAAGTCATATTTTTCCTTTTTTTCCCTTTAGCTGTTAAGGTAATTTTATGTTTTCCTGATTGTAAAAACCTGTATACAGGATCTTTTTCCTCCGATTGAAAACCGTTCCCAAAATCCCAAAAGAACGCTTCTGCTTTCTCAGACTTATTAACAAAAGAAACGCTTGCTGGAACCTCCGAATTTTCAATTTTAACCTCAAAAGCTGCTTTAGGGCCCGCACAACCAACAATCAAAAATACCGATAAAACAACACAAATACCTTTCAAGTACATTATTCTACAATTTTTATCTTCATTTTAATGTCTTTGAGTGGTCTTGATGCCACTCCAACCTGTACATTGGCAATACTGTCCACAATTTCCATACCTTCAACAACCTCTCCAAAAACCGTATATTTACCATCGAGATCAGGAGTTCCCCCTACTTTAAGATATTGATTGATTTGTTCTTGAGTATAGGTATTTCCCGTCAACTTAATATCCTCCTCCTTGAGTAATCCTCCCTGAACTATATAAAACTGAGAACCGGAAGAAGCTCTGTCTGGATTTTCTGCATCTCCCTTTCTGGCTGCTGCAAGGGCCCCTCTGTAATGGAGTGCTTCAATTTCTGAAGGTATTGTATAATCAGGACCACCATTACCTAATAATGACTCAGCTGTTGCATTTTTTGAATCGGGATCACCTCCCTGTATAACAAAATTTTTAATAACCCGATGAAATAACAAATCATCATAATAGCCTTCTTTTATTAACTTAATAAAATTATCTCTATGCTTTGGAGTAGAATCATAAAGTTTCATTTTTATTACACCATATTCCGTTTCTACGATGACCAGTGTGTCATCTTTCTTGCAAGAAAACAAAATCATGGTTATAAAAATAAAAGATATCAAATGAATGAATTTCATACTTATTAAGATTTTAATGTGAACGAATCTGAAAGTTTAAAATATGATATAATACATTTTATGAGCAGTTGCTCTTGTTCGTTAATTCCTTTAATCTGAAAAGATTTCTTTTCAACCCAATGTGGCCAACCGTCCTGGTCCCTTCCCTTAAATTCATAATAACCCTCAGGCTCAAGCAGTGTGCATACTGCTACATGAATTAAATCTTTTTTCTCTTCCTTAGAAAAATGACCCTCCGGCCACCGTCCAAGTTCCTGAATCCCAATTAAGAAAAGTACCGTTTGCAGATCCGGTAAATTGTCTTTATTCATGGCATTTTTTATAAAATGCCTTATTTTAAGCCATTCAAAATCAAGTTCCCAGAACTCCATATTGCTTTGTTACTTCATCAAAACGGCGCAAAGGTAGTAATAAAGTATGATTTTTGAAGGAATATTTTGTACATACAGTTACTTAAGTTGACTAAAGATCTATTAATTGATTTTGGAAATTCCTCCCTTAACTGAATCACCGTAATGAAAAAGATATAGATAATTTTTAAAATAGCGCTTTTAAGGATAGTGGCAAAAAAGAAGCTGAATTGTTTTTTCAACGAAGTTTATTTTAATGCACTTTAAATAACTAGTCTATTTTTAGAGTTGCTCTGGAAATGGCTTACATATGTGAATGTTGCTGCGCAATCTATTTATTCTACCATCAATTTGAAACCAACTCCGTGAATATTGTCTAATTTTATAGTGGGGTCATCGCTGAGATATTTTCTCAGACGGCTGATAAAAACATCCATGCTTCTACCCAAAAAATAGTCGTCTTCCCCCCACAATTTTTCAAGTATCAATCCTCTTTTAAGTACATTGTTTTTATGATCAAGTAGCATTTTTAGCAAATCTGCCTCTTTTTGGGTAAGGTTCCTGCTTGATTCGCCAATTGATAAAACTAAGTTCCTATAATCAAATGTATATTTACCAAGTTTATGAATATCATTAACCGGCACAGATACGAATTTTCTTTTTAGAAATACCTCAATTTTTAATATCAATTCTTCAATACTGAAGGGCTTGGTTATATAGTCATCTGCCCCAATCTTTAGCCCATGAATTTTATCTTCCTTAAGTGATTTTGCTGTCAAAAATAAAATAGGAATATTTGGATCTGTTGACCTAATTTTCTGAGCAACCTCGAATCCGTCCATTTTGGGCAACATTACATCAAGGATACACAAATCATATTGGTTTTTGTTAAAACTCGAAACCGCTGTCTCGCCATCAAGACAATGTTCTACCTCATAACCGTTAAGTTCTAAATTGTCTTTGGTTACAAAACTCAAAGTTTCATCATCTTCAACATACAAAATTCTTGGTTTTTCCTTCATTTTCTTTTATTGGTTTGTCATGCAATACATGAACTGCTGGATCTATATTAATTGTATTGGATTATTAAAAAACAAGAAAATTTAAGCTTGTATTTATAATACTGTGTTTTAATTAATATTTCATCAAATAATACTAAAAACTCCCTAAATTACAAATATATTAAGATTTATTTTATATTATAAGACCCGATTTTCCAATACTTACACAAAATACTCCGAAATATCTATCGTAAAGGTTGTTCCCTTTTCCGGATCTGAGTTTACGCTTACATACCAGCCATGGGCTCTACAAATATTTTTAACATAAAAAAGGCCTAATCCAAAACCTTTTACATCATGTTTGTCTCCTGTAGAAACTCTAAAAAACTTATCAAATAGTCTTTTTTGATTCTCCTTATCAATGCCAATTCCATTATCTGAAATACGTAATTTCAGATGCCCTTCTTCGATTTCGAGACTAACTTTAACAATTACATAGTTTTTTCCAGCATATTTTACCGCATTATCCAGCATATTGCAAACAACATTCACAAAATGAAGCTTGTCAGCCATTATGCTAATTTTTTGCTGGTACGGAAAAAATAGCATTTCTCCGTTGTCAATTTTAACCCCTTCTGCCTGAACAATATTTTCTAGAATAGTATTGAGTTCTATAATTTCCTTTTTTAATTCTATGCTATCCTTTTCCAGCCGCGCAATATTAAGCACTTTTTCCACCTGATCATTTAATCTTGTATTTTGTTCCCTTATGATTTGAGTATATTTTTTTAATCTGGCATCATTTTG
>JAUMBJ010000120.1:0-10189 GCA_032115755.1 Saprospiraceae bacterium | reverse complement strand
TTCATGTGTTCCTTCTTCCATAATTTGGCCATTTTCAAGGACTATGATTTTATCTGCGTTTCTAATGGTGGAAAGTCGGTGCGCAATGATAATAGATGTTCGTTTTTCGATAAGTTTTTCAATCGCATGCTGGATAATAGCTTCCGTTTCTGTATCGATGGAAGAGGTAGCTTCATCCATAATGAGGATGTCCGGATCGGATACAAGCGCCCTGACAAAGGATATCAATTGTCGCTGACCTACACTCAGATTGCTGCCACGTTCGGTGACATGAAACTGGTATGCCCCCGGAAGTTGTTCAATATATTTGTCAGCCCCGATGATTGCAGCAGCTTCACGTACTTTTTGCTCTGGCACCGTATGGTCCCGAAGTGTAATATTTTCCATGACGGTACCGTCAAATAAGAAAACATCCTGAAGTACAACAGCCATTCTACTGCGGAGACTTTTGAGTTTATACGCATGGATATCAATATCATCGATCAGTACCTGCCCACTTTCAAGGGTATAAAAACGATTTAATATATTGATTATGGTGCTTTTACCTGATCCAGTACTGCCCACTATGGCTAGTTTTTGCCCCGGTAATATTTCAAAATCAACACCTTTAAGCACTTTATTTTCACCATCATAACTAAAACCCACATCCTTAAAGACCACATGACCCTGCAGGTTTTCAGCCGTAATATTGCCCTGATCAGGAATAAAATCCTTGTTATCGAGAATTTTAAAGACCCTTTCTGCGGCAACAAGTCCCATTTGCAGTGTATTGAATTTATCAGCCAAAAATCTTATGGGTCGAAATAATAAGTTGAGGTATAAAGGAAATGCCACCAGGGCTCCAAAAGTTACTTTATCCTGAAGATATCCTTTTGCACCAAGCCATATCATGAGGGCCAGGGCAATAGAGGATACTAGCTCCACAACCGGAAAAAATACGGCATAATACAATACCGAATCCAGATTGGCGGCGGTATAATTTCTGTTTATGGTACGGAATGCAGCTTCTTCCTTTTTTTCTACGTCAAAAATCTGCACCGTTTTCATACCTGTAATACGCTCCTGGAGAAATGCATTCATATTGGCAATCTGATTTCTCACTTTTTGATACGAAACCTTTACCTTTTCTTTAAAAATATAGCTGGCCAGAATCATAAAAGGCATGGTAATCAAAACGATTAGCGTAAGTCGCCAGCTTGTGTAAAACATCAGACCGAATACAGCCACCAAAGTTATCAAATCCGCTATGATGGTAATGACACCTTGCGCAAATACATTATTAATCGCTTCAATATCATTGATGGTGCGGGTGGTCGATGTGCCTATTGGCGTCGTATCAAAATAGCGCAATCTTAAATGTGTAATATGATCGAAAATTTTTATGCGCATATCCCGGATGACGCTCTGGCCGAGTTTGCCGGTAATATAGATAAAAAGATACTTCATCCATACATTAAGAACTAAGGCCAGTAAATACAATGCTGCCAGGAGCAACATACCTTCTTTTTGACCTTGTATAATATGCTCGTCTACTATTTTTTGAACCAAAAATGGCTGTACGATAGAAAATGGGGTTACCAGCACAGCAAGGGTAACGGATGCCCAAAACAGGTTTTTAAAGGGCCTTGCCGTTTGAAGCACCCGTTTTAAAAGCTGGAAATCAGAAATTTTAGTTGGATTTTGCATGCATATCTTTAAACCTTCAGGAAATTGAAAATCTTTTCATTTCCGGGCTATCTGATATAAACGCCATACCGCACTATATGTTTGTGACATATCCGACAAAGGCCGTATTAATTACCTATTTAATGTCCAAGGGTCTTAAAAACTTTCAAAAAATATGTGTATTTTTGGGGCTATAATACGTGTTGGAATGAGTCAATTTGTTGTTTCTGCCAGAAAATACAGACCTACGTCTTTTGACGAGGTTATTGGGCAGGACCATATCGCAAGGACCTTAAAAAACGCCCTGCAGACGGGACAGCTGGCTCATGCGTTTCTGTTTACAGGTCCCCGCGGTGTCGGGAAAACAACCTGTGCGCGTATTCTGGCTAAGGTCATCAATTGCCAGCAGCCAAAAGACAAAGTCGAAGCTTGTAATCAATGTCCTTCGTGTTTGTCATTCAATGAAAACGCCTCTTTTAATATTATAGAGCTCGATGCCGCTTCCAACAACAGTGTTGAGCATATGCGGGCATTGATTGAACAGGTCAGGTTCCAGCCACAGGAGGGGAAATTTAAGATCTTTATTATCGACGAGGTCCATATGCTGACCACTCAGGCATTTAATGCCTTTTTGAAGACGCTTGAAGAACCGCCTTCGTATGCCATTTTCATACTGGCGACTACGGAAAAACACAAGATTTTACCCACCATATTAAGCCGGTGTCAAATTTTTGATTTTAAGCGAATCCAGATCGCAGATGCGGTAAAACAACTGGAAATTATTTGTCAGAAAGAGGGCAAGCAGGCAGAAAAGGAAGCATTGCACCTTATCGCTACTAAAGCTGACGGCGCGATGCGCGATGCACTTTCCATTTTTGATAAAATCGCCAGTGCCACGGGAGGAAATATCACCTATAAGGATGTATTATCCAATCTGAATATACTGGATTATGATTATTATTTTTCCTGCACAGATGCCTTCCTTCGGGAAGATATGGATAATGTCCTATTGATTCTGGATGATGTCATACGCAATGGCTTTGATCCTGAGCAGTTTATTTATGGCCTGGCTGATCACTTCAGAGAACTTATTTTAGCCAAAAAACCAGGTACACAAAAGATTATTGATTTAAGCGCCGAACTTAAAGAACGGTATCTGCATCAGGCAGCATTATGTGGTTTGGGATGGTTGTTTACGGGTCTTCAGTTGTTGACGCAATGTGAATTAAACCTGCCGCGTGCCCGCAACAAGCGCCTGCACACCGAATTGGCGCTGAGTAAGATAACCTTTGCAAAGAAACTCTTGGAAACAGACATTATAGAAACAATGTCTGAAAAAAAAAATGATGTAGGTGAAATAAATCTTTTCCCCAAAACTGAGGAAAAAAAAGCACCAATACCACAAAGCATCGTATCAGAAAATCCCCCATCCGCCCCTGTAGTGCAAAATACTGACGTCGCAGTAAACGCCGAAAAGAAGCCTATACGTATCAGCAATCTCGAAGAAATTCGCCGAAAAGTGCTGGAAGAAGAGGCCAGAATTGCCGACTCACGCAAAAATCTCCATATTGACCGCATTTGCGAGGTCTGGGAAAATTATCTTGAAAACAATCCATCGATGAGTGTGCAGCTTGCCTTGAAACATGCGTTGTTGGAGTTGGAAGATAAAACCATTAAGGCATATGTGCCCAATGCGGTAGCCCGGGATTTGATTCTTCAGGAAGGTAATCTGCTCGACATATTGCGGACAGAAGTTGGCACGCCGGATTTGTCAATCGATATTAGTATAGACCGCGAGAAATTTCCCGAATACGAAGATATAAAACCGGTTCAGGTACTTTCGACCAAAGAGAAAATTCTGGCTATGACAGAAAAAAACCCTCATTTTCAGGAATTTTGCCAGCAACTTGGGTTAAAACTGGAATCAGAGATGTAACTTCGTTTATAACGAAGAGGTGTATCACACAAAAATCACATGGCCATGCATATACTGGATACCATTTTTGGTCAGGACAGGAAAGTAGAGCCGCCGGATATGATGTTTGGCAGATATACGGATGTTTACAAATCCGAGGCGCAAAATAAAGCATGGGAGTCATCACTAAGTGCCTATGAAAAGGGTGGGATATTGCAATCTATCATCCATTTTATGGGCTACCTTAAAGACGAGAGGCGACATAATGTAAAGGTTGCTACAGAAAAGCCTAAAATCCATTTTACGATTCACCAGGGCACAGCACTACTGGAAGGAACTGTGGATAAAGTCCATGTCCATGTAAAGTGTGAGATTGCTAAGGTGAAAGAAATACATCCAGGTTGGATGCGCAAAATACTTGAAGAAAACTACGGGTTGAGCTATATCCATTATTATGTTGACAAGCACAATATACTTTGTCTGGGATTCAGATCGTTTGTTCAGAATGTTCCACCTCAAAAACTCTATGAGGCATTAAAGGAACTCGCCCTTGCAGCAGACAATAGTGATGATTTTTTATGGCGGCAGTTCAAACAGCTTGAGCCCATCAGAAAAGCAGAAACCATACAATCTACCCCCGAAATTCTGCAAAGCAGATACAAATATCTCACCGAGGAAACGCAGCGCGTACTGCAATACCTGGACAGATATTCGGGAAACATAGTCCACATGCCTGGTGCGGTATCCTTTGTGCTGATGTCGTTGATATACAAAATTGATTATTTGATAGCACCGGAGGGCAAGATACGTGAATTGCTGGATGAATGTCACAGGTACTATTTTAGTCAGCAATCAGAATGGACGGAAGAAAAAAACCGCTGGATCATCAAAAAGCTCCGGCCCCTTACGGCTATTGAAGAAAAGGATTTTGCCGCAGACATGTATACGGCGGTGTATACATTTGGGCCAACTATGGCGATTGGGCAGACGCGATTGTTTAGTATGATAGATGCCCAATGGGATGAAGTGGTATGGTTTATACAAAATCGCCACCCTGAAATTGTAAAGGCCATATTTGATTTTATAGCAGGACACGCCTTGTATACTACGGCATTGCAGGAGCCTTATAAAGCGTTATTGCACCTTTATTTGATGGTTTCAGAGCCGCATTTTTTTGCGGAAATTCCAGGAATACCGACATTCAGAAAGAAAGGGAAAATAGACAAACATGAAGTGTTAACATCGATAAAAGCTATTTATAAAAAGCATAGTAGGGAGTATCCTTCCTTTAGGCCGGACACAGCTATTTTGGATTATGGAGACGACAATACATTTTATGTATCATATTTTCAGATGATCAGACGGTCAGCAAATGATTATTTATAGAGTAGAAATGAAAAATGTATAAAAAACTAAAATAAATGCAGGTGAAGGACAGTGTTTCCATCATTGAAAAATTTAAGGGAGCTATCATCCAGATAGCGACGCCCTATAGTACGGGTACTGGATTTTATCTGCGCGATTTTAAATGTATCGTTACCAATGCGCACGTCGTCAGAAACAACAAAGAGGTAGTCATCCAAAGTAGGCTTTTGCCTAAGGTGTTGGCACAGGTTTGCTATCTTGATTCCAAATATGATCTGGCGGTCATCAAGATATCGGATGGCCACCACCTGGAAGGAATTCCATTCGACAAGTCAGGTGTAATACCACGGGAGGGGCAACGGGTAATTGCCCTGGGGCATCCTTTCGGCCTCAAATTTTCGGCAACACAGGGGATTATTTCCAGCATGCTGCATCACGAAGATGAAATCCGCTATATTCAGCACGATGCTGCGCTGAATCCCGGCAATAGTGGTGGTCCTTTGCTGGATGAACACGGCCACTTGCTGGGTATGAATACATTTATCATACGCGAGGGACAAAACATTGGATTTGCACTGCCAGCAGAGTATATTAAACTGGCGTTGCAGGACTGGCAGGCATCCGGAACGCCAAGGGCTGTGCGCTGTTTTTCCTGCAACCAAATCGTTCAGGACAGGGAATCTAAAGATCAGGACAAATTTTGTCCATTTTGCGGATATGAGATCCAATTGATCTCGCATATTCAGAATTACGAACCCTTTGGGGTATTCAAGACGGTGGAAGAGGTATTGCTACAAATCGGCATAGATGTAACATTGGCCAGAAGGGGGCCTGCACTTTGGTCATTTTCTTGGGGGAGTGCCAGAATATATGTATCCTATCATGAAACTACGGGTATGATCCTTACGGAGGTATATATGTGCGAATTGGCAGGGGATCGGATAGTCGATTTATATGAATATTTACTAAAAGAAAATGCCGGATTTTTTGGAACTACTTTTTCTGTCAAAGAAAATGTCATTACGTTGTCTCTCATTGTATATGATCAGTTTCTGGAGTCCCATTTCTTTGCACTGGAAATGAAGGAATTGCTACATGCGGCGGATCGATATGATGATATCCTGATTGAGAAATTTGGCGCGGTACCAGTACATTTGGAGGATTGATTTTTTGGAGTTAGGCGGTATTCAACGGCCCGCGTGGTTTATTGCTAGTTATCCAGCATTGGTTTTCTCATTCGAGCTAATGACTTAAACCGAATTTTGTTTTCACATTATACTTCTCTGTCCTTTTTTTATAAATTCAACGTTATTTAGGCATTAACAACTCCCCACTCCCCACTCCCAACTCCCAACTCTCAACTCAAAGCCCCCAACCCATTATCACCAGTCACCGATCACCCCAACGTTTCATTAAAAAAAACCTATTTCAAAATATACAATTGAAAAAATTATATGCTATATTTGAGTAAATAATTTACTCATTATTGAACAGGTTTTGGGTAAATGAATGCGCCACCCATCCTGAAAAGCCCTAAAACACGCGACTTTTCAGCGGCGAAGCCTTGAGGGGGTGGAGCGTTGGGTATTGCGAGTTTGGTTTCAACCATAAATGGGTATAACTACAAAAACAAAATAAAAACTATTACTTTTACAAAAAGTCATCATGGAAACGATAAAAATTGATATAATTAACCCTAAAGCAAAAGCCTTATTAAAAGATTTAGCCAATTTGGATTTAATTCGAATTAGTAAAAGTGCACCTGAGTTTAACTTGGATGAGATTTTGGCTAAATTCAGAAAAAATGCTTCTAATGCCCCATCTTTGGAAGAAATAACAAACGAACTTGAAGAAGTGAGGAAGGCAAGATACTTCTTCGGGGGAGGGTTTCTTGTCATGAATTGCTTTTAATCCATTATCGAAAACTGAGTAGTTGAGAGCCATATATCAGCATATAACGATCGAAAAATTAACATGAAGCATTCGGAACAATACAATCATTCAGGAACCCAAAATTTAATAGGTAACCAAAAAGTGTTTTCAATTGAGATGAAAAGTGAGATTATCTCGTTATGTAAAAAGCATAAAGTCAAATCTATTGCTTTATTCGGTTCACTGGCAAGCAATACAATGCATTCAGAAAGTGATGCAGATTTTTTGGTGGAATTTCATGAAGATTTAAATGTGATGGATTATGCCGATAATTATTTTTCATTATTAGAAGAGCTACAACGACTAATTGGTAGAAAGGTGGATCTTGTTACCGGTAATTCGTTGAAAAATTCTATCTTGATAGAAGAAATAAATAATACAAAGGTGGTTTTATATGCGGCATAAAGCAATAAAATACATCATTGATATTCAAAATACGATTAGGGAAATAGAAGAAATAAAAGCTAAAGCAAACAACAATTACCATATATTTTCAAAAGAAATCATATTACAAAGAGCCATTGAGAGAGACTTAGAAATTATAGGAGAAGCCATCAAGAAACTATTGGAAATAGATGCCTCCATTCCAATTTCCTCTGTAAAGCATATTGTTGGTTTGAGAAATATTATTGCACATACATATGATGCAGTAGATATTGCACTACTTTGGTCAATAATACAAAAAGATATCCCACTACTATCTAGTGAAATTGATAATATTCTGGATGTTAAAAAATAGAATTTTTTCTCCCAACTCTAAACTCTCAACTCAAAGTACCCAACTCTCAACTTACCATAGGTAATTATTAGTTTTTGATTATATTTGTATATGCAAGCTTTAGATAATATCAAAAAAACGTTACAAAACAATAAATTAATACTTGTGAAGAAATATGGTATTAAGGACCTTGCTATTTTTGGTTCTTATGCCAGAAACGAACAAAATCAAGAAAGCGATATTGATATTTTAGTCGATTTCAAGAATCCTGTAGGAATTGAATTTATTGATCTGGCAGAAGAGTTGGAGCAGTTATTAAAATTGAAAGTAGATTTGGTTTCTAAAAAAGGATTGAAAAAGGAATATTTCACATCTATTATGTCCGAACTACAGTATGTCTAAAAGAGATCCACTCCTTCTTTTAGATGATATGCTAGTTGCACTTAAAAAGATAAAAAGATATACGTCAGGTATGTCTCAGGAAGACTTTTTTAAAGAAGATAAAACAATGGATGCGGTAATTCGAAACTTTGAAATTGTCGGCGAAGCAGCAAATAGAATTCCTGAAGAGATAAAACAGAAGAACATTGACGTAAATTGGCACAGACTCCGAGGTTTGCGCAATAGAATCGTGCATGATTACATGGGCATTGATTATACTATCGTATGGAATATTATTCAAAATGACCTGGATATCTTCACCGGTCAAATCAAAAGTATTATAGAAAAAATAGAACCTTAGAATATTATTTATCAGGTTGAGCATAGTGGAGAAAAGTTGAAAAGTTGAATTTCTCCCAACTCCCAACACCCAACTCCCTCGTCTGAACCATGATTTTCATGATTACATGATGGGCAGGATTGTGGCAAAATGATTGAGATAGTTGAGATAGTTGAGAGGGTTGAGATAGTTGAGAAGGTTGAATTTTTTTTCTCCCAACTCCCAACACCCAACTTGTTGTCTGAACTAAGATTTTTATGATTAAAGGATGACCATGATTTTACAAATTGGTCAGGAAGGTTGAACTATTTGAACTTTTGAATACTCAGATAGTAAATATGTTTGATCAGTAAATTGCTATTTTAAATAGGGGTTTGACGCAAATAATTTCTTTTTCGAATAGAAACTTATTACTTTTGTTGTAAAAACAAAGCGTGCAAAAAGGTATTCTACAGACCGTCATAAGTGATCAAAAGGCGTTAAGATGGCAGCCTTCATTTATTGAGAGACAACACGTCAATATAGCTGAGGACGAAAGTGTAGTGGTGATTTCTGGTGTTCGGCGTTGTGGTAAATCTACCTTATTACAAGCCATACGTGCTAAAAACAAAGAACAAGATTATTACCTCAATTTTGATGATGAACGTTTAATTCACTTTAAAGTAGAGGATTTTCAACTTCTTTTAGAACTTTTGGGAGAGCGATTCGGCAAGCAGAGCACCTTTTATTTTGATGAAATACAGAATATTACCGGATGGGAGCGCTTTGTAAGGCGTTTGCATGACTATGGAAATAAAGTCTATATTACCGGATCTAATGCCTCGATGTTGAGCAAAGAATTAGGTACACATCTGACAGGCCGATACCAACAGGTAGAACTTTACCCGTTTTCGTTTTTAGAATATTTAAAACTGAATAAAGTGGAACCCAGTTTAATGGACCCTTTTAATACAGATGATAAAGCTCTGCTCAAAGCGTCATTTAATGATTATTTCAAATTAGGAGGATTTCCTGCTTTTTTAAAGACAAAACATGCCGAATATCTTAAATCGCTGTATGAAAGTTTGTTGTATCGCGATGTGATGGTGAGAAATGGTATTACAAACGAACAAGAGATCTTAGAACTGATGTTTTTTGTAACGAGCAATACCGGTAAATTGATCTCGTACAATAGCCTGGCAAAAGTAATCGGCGTTAAAAATGCAACGACCGTCAAACAATACCTCGGGTTTCTACAAGATGCATACATGCTAAGCTTAGTCCCAAAATATGATGTCTCTGTCAAAAAGCAATTGCATAATCCAAAGAAAGTATTCGGTATAGACTTGGGCTTAATGCGCCAACTCAGTTTTCAACACAGCGAAGATCATGGACGACTTTTGGAAAACGTAGTGTATCTTCAATTAAAAAGACAAGCAAAAAAAGTTTACTATCACCATAACAAATCGGAATGTGACTTTGTCATTAAGGAAAAAAACAGCATTACCCAAGCTATTCAAGTCTGCTGGTCACTCTACGATGACAAAACAAAACAACGGGAAGTCAAAGGATTGTTGGATGCCATGACAACGTATCAACTTAAGGAGGGTCTCATATTAACCGAAGATGAGAACGATCGTATTTCGGTAGATGATAAAATAATTAATATCATGCCCGTGTGGTTGTGGCTGTTAAAGCCTTCTGCGTAAGAAACCGGTAACCCCCAACTCATTGTCTGAACACGATTTAAAGATTAAAAGGATAGACAGGAATTAGGCAAAATGGTTGAGATAGTTGAGATAGTTGAGAGGGTTGAAGTTTTTTTCTCCCAACTCCCAACACCCAACTCTCAACTCAAAGCCCCCAAACCCCAACTCAATTGTCTGAACACGAT
>JAUMBJ010000119.1:10504-14673 GCA_032115755.1 Saprospiraceae bacterium | reverse complement strand
TTCCAAATCCAGCAGGACGATATGTATTACTAATATCGTATAATTCAGTTCTTGCTCCTACCGGTAAACTTGTGGTTATTTTACCTTTTAATAATGCAATAGATGATGCAGTTGTTGCTTCTTTAATGGAAGAAGTTACAATGGCAGATCTTAGGCAGGTAGCGGAGTGGGCAAATTTATCAGGTTTGGGAGGCATGCCACCTTGGCAACTTGGGCAATGATGTATCCACGGTTGTGGATGTTGCGCTGTAAACTAATTAATTAATTCATTCTTCTAATTCCTTCACTTTTTTTTGTAAAAAATTATATAAGTCAATGACATCATCTTTATAATTTGCCAATTTATCATTTAAATTCAGAAAGTTTTTTCGTTGACGATAAGGAAATTAATACTATAAGCATTTTTAAACAAGTAGAATCGATTGATAATCTCATACTTGAACTTGAAAGTATTTGCGATTTACTGGAAAATAAAAGTGATTTTTTTGAATGGCAGTGCTTTTTAAATAATCAAAATGAACATGGAAAGAAGCTAATTAAAATCATGAAACATCTGCCTATCGCTTCCTGGTCCAAAGCTTTCGAAAAATGGTATTATGAAAATTGGTTAAGAAAAAATAGAAACCCTTTTACATCAAGGCTTGAGACCATGATAAGACAAATTTTTGAATTTGAAACAGAGCAAATTTCTTTGGCCTCCGATTCTATTTGTAGAAATCAATATCTTCAAGCAAATGTTTTCAATCAGAAATTGAAAACAAGCTATCAGGAATTATACAAAGTCCTCTACAAAAATAAACCACCTGATGAACTAAACTGGAGATTCTTTTTCGAAAAATATGCTCTACCACTTTCATGGTATTTTAATTTAATCATTTCTTCAGATGATAGTTTTTCAGATATTCCTGATAAGACTTTTGAACATATTTTTTATATAGATTATAATAATATAAACCCTGATGTTCTTGGCACAGCTAAAACTGTTCACACCTATCTGTCTGCAGGAAAGAGGGAATTGGAAAAGGATGAGTTGCCATTAATGATGTCAGCTCAAGATATGAATATATTAAAAAATGATATCTCCCCTTCATTGCAACTTGAAAAAGCTAGATATCTTACATCATTATTGACAAGTTGTAATCCTGAAGTATCTATTTTCCAATTGAAAAACGCCAATATCATTAGCTGTCTTAATAATGAACACCATCAAAATATATTATCTTATACCCATAACAAGGGAATTAAAGAAATAATCAGACCTAATGCATGGGAGGATTTAATTCTTGAAAGCTGCCTTGAAAAAGATCGAAAATCTTTTTTATTGTGTGAAAATCTACTTTTGCAACCTACTCAGATGAATGATATAGCATGGCAATATTTCGTCATAAGCAATTTTGCAAAAGCAGGTTTTACAGTACTTTCTTTGTCCACATCGGATATCATAGAAAACTATCACGAAGCCATTCAAAAGATATGTAGACAATTTTCGTAGGATGAAGCAAGCGAACATACAGCTAGAACCTCTTGTCAAAGAGCTTAAAATCAATACAACAGCTGATGGTAATAAAATATGGGACCCCGTTAGAAAAAAATGGTTTTTGTTGTATCCTGAAGAATTAGTAAGACAACTCGTTATTTGCTATTTGACAAAATTCAAAAATTACAATACTGGCAGAATAGCCGTAGAAAAAAGTTTTGTAATTAACGGATTAAATAAAAGATACGACATTGTAGTGATGGATGAATTGCTCAAGCCATACTTGCTGATTGAATGCAAGGCATTTAATATTAACATAAAACAAGCCGTATTTGATCAAATTGCGCGCTACCAGTCAACACTTGATTCCACTTATCTAATGATTACCAATGGGGCTAATACTTTCTGCTTTTATGCAGATCATCAAAAAAAACAATATCAGTTTTTGGAAGACATTCCGTAAATCGGATTATTTAACCCTTTGTATTTAATCTTTGTATCTTTGTAAATTACTCAAAACGCTATGACAACTGATCAGGAAGGAAAAGATAAAAAAGTGGTACTCGACAAAATAAAACGGTCCTTAGGCGTTTTTTTATATATAAAGCCATATTGGCTCGAGTTTGTCGGTGCTATGGTTTTATTAGTGCTAGGAAGCCTAATTTTTATGGCACTCATGGGATTGCCTGGTGAAATGACCAATACAGCTATAGGTAAACCAAAATTTGATTTTGGACTGAGTGTCAAAGATTACGGATGGCTATTTTTAGGCATCATGATTATTCAGGGAGTTTTCAGTTATATCAGAACAGTTCTTTTTGCTGTAGTGTCTGAAAAGGGAATGGCTGATTTGCGCAAGGATTTGTATAATAAAATGATCACACAGCAAATTTCATTTTTTGAAGAACGGAGGGTGGGCGAATTGACCAGCAGAATTACGGCAGATGTAGAACAACTACAAACCGTATTTTCTATCACCCTGGCAGAATTTATCAGACAACTTATCGTGATGCTCGCTGGGATTGTAATTATTTTTTTATGGACACCCGACTTGTCAATGGTTATGTTAATGATATTTCCGATTGTAGTCATTGCTGCTATGGTTTTCGGAAAATATATACGTAAGCTTTCCAAAAAAAGACAAGATCAGCTTGCAGAAACAAATACTATTGTTGAAGAAACATTTCAATCCTTTGCTGTAGTCAAATCTTTTGGCAATGAATTATATGAATCATTGAGGTATGGCAAATCTGTAGATGATATTGTCAAGGTCTCATTACACTTTGCAAAAATCAGAGGATTGTTTTTTATCTTTATTATCACCGTTCTGTTTGGAGCCATATTCTACATTCTTTGGAGAGGTGCTTTAATGGTACAAGCAGGTAATATGGAAAGTGGCGATCTATTCTCATTTATTATTTACACCTCTATATTGGGAGGTGCCATCGCCAGTTTTGGGACCTTATATACGCAAATCATAGGAGCTCTTGGTGCCACTGAAAGAATCCTTGACATTTTGGGAAAGGATTCTGAATTGGATCTCAAGCCGATTGTTGATCATGAAAATAAAAACTTACAGGGTAATATAAAATTCGACAACATTGTTTTCTCCTACCCTACTCGAAAAGATGTAACTGTACTTAAAGGCATCAATATTCAAATCAATCCAGGAGAAAAAGTTGCACTTGTTGGACAGAGTGGCAGTGGTAAATCAACGATTGTTCAATTGCTTTTTAAATTTTATAATCCTGACCAGGGTAAAATTGAGGTTGATGGTAAAAACATCAATCAATACAATGTTTCATGGTATAGAAACCAGCTTGCTGTTGTACCGCAGGAAGTCTTATTATTTGGTGGGACCATCCTCGAAAATATTGCCTATGGAAATCCAAAGGCATCCTTCGAAGAAATAAAAGAAGCTGCAAGGTTATCCAACTCCCTGGAATTTATTGAATCATTTCCGGATGGATTTCATACTATAGTAGGCGAACGTGGCGTTAAATTATCAGGGGGACAGCGACAAAGGATCGCTATTGCCCGAGCGATATTGAAAAATCCAAAAATACTGATATTGGATGAGGCTACTTCTTCTTTGGATGCAGAGTCAGAAAAATTGGTTCAGGAAGCATTGGAATATTTGATGAAAGGAAGAACTTCCATTATTGTAGCGCATAGATTGTCGACCATTAGAAATACAGACAAAATATATGTTATAGAAAACGGTAAAATTGAAGAATCAGGCACACATCACGAACTTATTAAAAAAACCGACGGAGCCTATGCCCAATATGCAAAACTTCAATTTGATCAAGGAGAATAATTAATGAGGATGTTAAAAATTCAGATTATGTTTCGAAAGTATATCACACTTGCCTTTTTATGCGGTTCCATACCAATATTTAGTCAGTTTGGATACGGTTTGACAGCCAGCAACGATATATATCATTTTATGAGAAACCCAGAATCCGAACGACATGGGGCCATAAGTAATACTGCCGGAAGTGCAATACTCAATTTTGCAGCAGGCCCTAAGATATGGTATGGAAATAAAAAATTTTCTGTTTCATTGGAGGGACAGGCAGGCATCGGAGTGCTGGGATTTTCATTAAAAGAAAATAAAGGACTGGGGACTGCCTATTTTCCATGCCTGTTGAAATTTAATTTCGGAGGCTTGTCTGCATTTGAGAGAGAG
>JAUMBJ010000119.1:0-10494 GCA_032115755.1 Saprospiraceae bacterium | reverse complement strand
CGGATGGTCTGTTGGAGGAGGAATACAGTATAGCAAAACTGAACTCTATGGTACAAAGGAAGGATTCTTTCCTGATAAAAACGGTCGGAAAACTTATATGACATATGTAGTTCAAATAGGCTATGGATTGGGAATAAGTGGTTTTACAACTCATGGATTTCTTAGATGGGGTATATTGCCGGAGGAGAAATCACAAGTTATGCACGTAGGGCTGCAATATGATTTCAATAGGCCCGTCATGAAACTTATAAATAGTCCTGAAAGTGCTCTTTAATCGTAATTACAGATAAAATGCAGGATAATTCGCTCCAAAAATTACATACTTTCGGTTTTGATGTAAAAGCCAGCAAGATCTTGAGCATATATCATGAAAATCAACTGGAACATCTACCTGAGGACATTAAAAAAAACCACTATATTCTTGGAGGAGGTTCAAATATTTTAATATGTAATGATGTCAATGGTACGATCTTAAAAAATGAAATTAAAGGCATTAATGTTGTCGCAGAAAATGAAGATACTATTACCGTAGAGGTAGGAGCAGGTGAAAACTGGCATCAATTCGTCATGTGGACAATTAACCACAAACTTGGAGGATTGGAGAATCTTTCTTTAATTCCCGGGACAGTTGGAGCCGCTCCAATGCAGAATATCGGAGCTTATGGTGTAGAACAAAATACTTGTTTTGTGCAACTTACAGCAGTCGATATCAAAAAAGGTTTAACACACATCTTTACTAACGATGCTTGCCAGTTTGGATATCGAGAGAGCATTTTTAAAAATAGCGTCAAAGGTGTTTACTTCATTACCCGGGTGCAATATATTTTACAGAAAAAAAATTACACACCTAATATTTCCTATGGCGCTATAAAGGATGTACTACTTTCAAAAAATATTATTCAACCAGATATCAAGGATGTAAGTCAAGCTGTCATTGACATTAGAAATTCCAAACTTCCCGACCCAGCTATAATTGGAAATGCTGGAAGCTTCTTTAAAAATCCGGTGGTTGATGACATACTCTACCAAAAATTGCTCAAATTATATCCCGATATGCCTTCCTACCAAGCAGGAGCAGGTTTTGTAAAATTGCCCGCTGGCTGGCTTATTGAAAAATCAGGATTTAAAGGATATAGGCTTGGTCATGTAGGTGTACACCAAAATCAGGCTCTTGTCCTTGTCCATTTTGGAGGGGGAAAAGGATCAGAAATATTATTGTTGGCTAATCAAATTATAGACACGGTTTGGCAAAATTTTGAGATCAGACTTGTGCCTGAGGTAAATATTTGGAACGATAAACATTAAATGTAGGCTTATTTATGCGTAGAAATATAGATCAATGGTATAGCCCAGCCCTGCGTAAAAACATGGAAATTGCAGAATATGGACACTATGGTTTTGCCATGCTAATGCTTCCTACAGCTGCAGCAGATTTTTTGGAATATGAACGATTTTTGCTTATAGATGCCATCAAACCCTGGATAGATCAAGGCATTGTCAAAGTATATTCCATAAATTCAATCAATGCCGAAAGTTGGCTTAATAATTCGATTTCCGGTATTCAAAAATCCTCTAGACATCAGGAATTTAATAATTATGTGTATCATGAAGTTATTCCTTATATTAGAAGCCGCACAAGCCAAGATACACCAATAATAACGTGTGGAGCTTCTTTTGGTGCGCTTCATGCTGCAAATCTTTTTTTCAAGAGACCAAATTATATCCAAGGCTGTATTGCCATGTCAGGATTATATGACCTAGGTAAATATTCTAAAGGACACTGGGATGAAAACACTTATTTCAATAGTCCTGTACACTATCTACAAGATATAAATGACGATTGGCATATTGGCGAAATTAAAAAATCTCAACACATACATATTTTATCAGGCTCCGGGTCTTATGAAGCACCTGAAGGTTCAAGACAACTTTCGGCTGTGCTCACTTCCAAAGGTATAATGCATGATCTGGATATCTGGGGATATGATATTGCCCATGACTGGCCTACCTGGCGAACCATGTTACCCTACTTACTTGAATATAAATTTTAAAGTTTATGGCAATTAAAAAAGCCCTAATAAATAGCCTGTCAATTTATATTATTCTAATTTCTTCCCTTTTTACGATAACCAGTACATTAAGTTGCAAAGAAGATCTTAAGCCTTCAACAACAACATCTTTTGTCGAAAATAATGACAAACCGAAAGGATCATCACTAACACGGAAAAAAGTTCCTGTAATCACCCGAAAAGGTGATTTAAACAATTCATCTGATAAACAAGAACAGCTGCCAGAAACGAAAACAGAACTTCCAGCTGTAAAAATTAAAAAATCTAAGGACGATACTTCAAAACCAGCCTTAAAACCAGCACAAGGTAAAACAGATGCATTATCTGATGAAAGAATTTTGAAATACCGCAGACAGAAACAAGACCAAGAATCGACAGAAAATTACAGCACTGTTACCATACCAGATCATTCCCTTTTTTCAGAAATTCTTCAAAAGGTAGTAGATAAAAATGGCCTTGTTAATTATAATCTGTTAAAAAAGAACATCAAATCATTGCAGAATTATACAGATTATCTCTCCAGTATTGATGAAACGTTTTTGATTAATAAACAGGAAAAAAAAGCGTTCTGGATTAATGCATATAACGCATTTACGTTGCTCATGGTAGTAAAAAACTACCCTATAACATCTATTCGTGATCTATCCGAAGGAAAACCTTGGGATCAAAAATGGATAACTATCAACAATAATAAGTACTCCTTAAATCAAATTAAAAATGATATTTTACGAAAATATTTTTTTGACCCAAGATTACATTTTGTATTGTCAGATGGTTCCCGCTCAGGACCTGGTTTGAATAATAAAGCTTACACAGGGGTTTTATTAGAACCTATGCTCGAGGCTAGAACAATGTCGTTTATCAATGGGCCTTTGAATGAAATTAATCCAGATCAAATGGAGCTAAATCAGATTTTTGATATTTATCGTCAGGACTTTGGCAGACTGATACCCTATATTTCACGCTATGCTGTCGTGAAGCCGAAATTAAATACTAAAATATCTTTTCAAGAATATGATTGGAGACTAAACAAACAATGATATGTTTCAGGCACAAAACAGTTACCTCATTTTTTTTGGTATTGACATCAAAATTAAATAAATTTGTGCAAAATTTAGTTTGGCATTATTCCTATTTAATATCCAAAACGTTTTGATAATATTTTATATTTTAATGCTTAACCAAACAAAAAACAAGTTTTTAAATCAATTTTATTTTTAAATCTTAATTTATGTCAAAAAATATTAAAGTAGCCATCAATGGTTTCGGCAGAATAGGACGACTTGTATTTCGTCAAATTTACAATATGGAAGGAATAGATGTAGTTGCTATTAATGATCTAACACATCCGAAAGTACTTGCTCACCTTCTCAAATATGATACTGCGCAAGGAAGATTTCAGGAACAAGTTTCGTATGCTGAAGATAAAATTGTTGTTAATGGGGAATATATTACAATCTATGCGCAAAAAGATCCGGTGCAGATTCCTTGGGGAAAACATGATATTGATGTAGTCCTCGAATGTACAGGCTTTTTTACAGACAAGGATAAGGCTGAAGCGCATATCACAGCAGGTGCAAAAAAAGTAGTTATCTCAGCCCCTGCAACAGGAGATTTGAAAACTATAGTATTCAATGTCAATCATGACCAGCTCACAGGAGCTGAAAACATTATTTCATGCGCCAGCTGTACCACCAACTGTCTGGCACCAATGGCTAAAGTACTTGAAGACCAATTTGGCATTGAAACTGGTCTCATGAGTACGATTCATGCTTATACCAATGACCAAAACACCCAGGATGCACCACATCCAAAAGGTGACCTCAGAAGGGCAAGAGCTGCTGCTCAAAATATTGTTCCTAATAGCACCGGAGCAGCAAAAGCTATAGGACTCGTTATTCCAAGTTTAAAAGGCAAACTTGATGGTGGTGCCCAAAGGATTCCAACCCTTACCGGTTCACTAACGGAATTAGTTTGCGTACTTAAAAAACAAACCAGTATTGAAGAAATTAATGCCGCGATGAAATCTGCAGCAAATGAAAGCTTTGGATATACAGAAGATGAAATTGTAAGCAGTGATATCATAGGAATTGAGTATGGTAGTCTTTTTGATGCAACACAAACTAGAGTGATTCAGAATGGCCAAACCCAACTTGTAAAAACCGTAAGCTGGTATGACAATGAAATGAGTTATGTCTCTCAGTTGGTCAGAACATTAAAATATTTCGCGCAATTGATATAATCGATATCATTTACTTGATTTTTATGGATTTATCGTAAAATTTTCTTTTGTCTCTAAATTATAGTATCGAAACTATGATGTCATAATTGAACAGATTACGTGAGTTTTAGAACAAATTTGTTTTGCGATTGAAGTTATAACGTTTATTAATTTCATCATTAGTTAGTTTTAATTATGAAATTAGTAAATTTTACAGCAAACAAATGTGGTTTTTATGCATTTAATAACTACGTATAAGGCCAGATGCTTCATTAAACATAATTATCTATTACACCATCTATATTTAATCAAAAAAAGGACTATTGATCTTTAAGAAATAAAAATAGATATTATGCATACAATCAGTCAGATTGATTTTAAAAATAAAAGGGCTGTTATCAGAGTAGACTTTAACGTTCCGCTAGATGACAATTTTCAGATAACGGATGACACAAGAATCAAAGGTGCCCTGCCCACTATCAAAAAAATTTTGTCTGATGGTGGTTCTGCAGTCATAATGAGCCATTTAGGACGCCCAAAAGATGGACCTACGCATAAATACAGCCTGATTCATCTCATGCCTTATCTCAAAAATATATTTGGTCATGACAACGTATTTTTTTCTGATGATTGTATAAGTGATAAGGCACTAAACACATCAAAGAACCTGAAATCAGGCCAGATACACTTGTTGGAAAACCTTAGATTTTACAAAGAAGAGGAGAAAGGTGATGCCACATTCGCCAAAAAACTTTCCGGCCATGGCGAAATTTATGTCAACGACGCATTTGGCACTGCCCATCGTGCACATGCGTCAACTGCTGTTATAGCGCAATTTTATTTTGGCGAAAATAAGGTTTTTGGGTTATTGATGGAAGGAGAAATTTCAAGCGCAGAAAAAGTCTTACATCAAAGTAAAAAACCATTTACTGCAATTATTGGAGGCGCAAAAGTGTCAGATAAAATTTTAATCATTGAAAATTTACTGCAACGAGCCACAGATATTATTGTTGGAGGCGGAATGGCGTATACATTTTTTAAAGCACAAGGAAAATCTATAGGAAATTCAATTTGTGAGAATGACAGACTAGAAATGGCATCTGCTTTATTGATGAAAGCTGCTTCCATGGGAGTACGTATACATTTGCCATCTGACAGTATCATAGCTGATGCCTTTTCAGCTGATGCACATATCCGCAATTGTGAAAGCTCAAATATCCCTGAAGGATGGATGGGACTAGATATAGGTGAAGATGCACGAGCCTATTTTAAAAATGTGATTTTAAATAGTAAAACTATTCTCTGGAATGGCCCCATGGGCGTTTTTGAAATGGAAAAATTTCAGGCTGGTACAAGAGCGATCGCTGATGCCGTAGCAGAAGCCACTAAAAATGGATCATTCTCACTTGTAGGCGGTGGCGATAGTGTCGCTGCTGTAAATCAATTTGGTTATGCCGATCAAGTTAGTTACGTATCAACTGGAGGTGGAGCTATGCTGGAATATTTTGAAGGAAAGACACTTCCTGGTATTAAAGCCATCATGGATTAATATTAAGTTATGGAAAAAAACGAACTGGAACGAAATAAAAATGAAGATGCCATAAAACTCGCTGTAGCTGATTTGAATAAAAAGCTACAACAAATCCAAAATGGAGGTGGCAAAGATAAAATTGAAAAATTGCGACGCGAAGGTAAATTACCGGTACGCGAGCGCATCGAAAAACTAATTGATACAGGAAGTTCCTTTTTTGAAATAGGAGCATTTGCCGGATACGACATGTATGAAGATTATGGAGGATGTCCGGCTGGCGGTGTTGTCATGGGCCTTGGTAGAATTCATGGTAGATTGTGCATGATTGTAGCCAATGACCCTACAGTTAAAGCTGGCGCCTGGTTTCCCATAACAGCCAAAAAGAATTTACGCGCCCAGGAAATTGCTATGGAAAATAATCTACCGATTATATATCTGGTTGACAGTGCAGGTGTTTTTTTACCCCTACAGGATGAAATATTTCCGGACAAAGAGCATTTTGGCCGAATCTTTCGCAATAATGCGCGTATATCATCTATGGGTATCCCACAAATTGCAGCTATAATGGGAAGCTGTGTAGCCGGAGGTGCATACCTGCCTATCATGAGTGACGAAGCTCTTATCGTCGATAAAACAGGTTCGATTTTCCTCGCAGGACCATATCTTGTTAAAGCTGCCATCGGAGAAGATGTAGACCAGGAAACACTCGGGGGCGCCAATACACACTGCGAAATTTCAGGCGTAACAGACTATAAGATGCCTGATGAAATCACTTGTCTAAATACCATTAGGGAACTTATAAAAAATATGGCAAATAGTGGCAATCAGGTAATTAATAGAATCGAATCTATTGAACCCGAAATTCCATCAGAACAAATTGCTGCTGTTTTTCCTGAAAATCAGGTCAAACCATATGATACACTCGAACTCATTAAAACTATTGCTGATAAAGGTAGCATTATACAATATAAAGAGTCTTACGGAAAAACAATCATTTGCGCCTATGCCAGGATCGATGGGTGGCCTGTCGGTATTGTAGCCAATCAGCGACTTATTGTAAAAAATGCCGCAGGCGAAATGCAGTTTGGTGGTGTCATTTACTCAGATTCTGCAGATAAGGCAGCACGATTTATCATGAATTGTAATCAGAAAAAAATTCCGCTGGTCTTCTTTCATGATGTTACGGGATTTATGGTTGGAAAACGATCGGAACACGGCGGAATTATAAAGGACGGTGCTAAAATGGTAAACGCTGTTGCAAATTCTACAGTTCCCAAGTTTTCTGTAATAATAGGCAATTCCTATGGTGCCGGTAATTATGCCATGTGTGGAAAAGCATATGATCCAAGACTTATTGTAGCCTGGCCGTCAGCTAAAATTGCAGTTATGGGTGGAGCTCAGGCAGCCAAAGTCTTAACACAAATTCAGGTAGCTTCTTTAAAAACTAAAGGTCTTGCTCCTGATCCCGACGCCGAAAATGAGCTTTATGATAACATAAAAAGGAGATATGATGCCCAAACTACGCCGCTGTATGCAGCTTCTAGACTCTGGGTTGACGCTATCATAGATCCCAGGTCAACCAGAAATTTTTTGTCTTTGGGTATTGAAATGTCAAGTCAAACGAATATAGAAAAATTTAACCCTGGGGTTATCCAAACATAAATGCTTGCCTAAGTGACTTTCGTAAGTTTTTTTATAGATTTCACTGATTATTAGGATACAGCATTTAATTATGGCAATTTTTAAAAATGCTTTGCATGCAAAAACAACTTATATTTGGCTCAAGATAAAATATGAATTATTGGACTACATCATGAAAATCATGTGTACAAATAATTACCAAAATAGTTAAAGCATCAAGCAATCAAAGAGCCTAAGACGAATCAAACAAAAAAGCATGATTATTTTTTCTTTCGAAGTAAACTTTCTACAATACCATGAACAAACACCAATGTCAATCAGATGTAAATTAATCACATCTCGAAGACATGGGCAAAATAAAAATAAGCACATATTATGAGCTTGAGACGGTCACAGAAACCAGAATCATTATTTCTCATGAGAAACGCCAGTTCGACAACACCACATAAATACAAATAAAGTTGTCGATTCCATATGGCCTAAAAAACAAGTCACTCGGAGCGTGACGTACTAAAAATAAACATATGAAATAAGCATGAGACGGTCACACAAACAATGATGATTATTTTTCATGCGAATTCCATGTGGTTCTAAAAACTAATCATACGGAGTGTGATAAACTAAAAAATAAACACATGAATATTTGCATCGTGGGCCCAGCATATCCGTTACGAGGTGGTATAGCAAAATTCAACGAACTGCTGTGCAAGTCTTATATTCATCAGGGACATCACGCCTGTATAGTTAGTTATAAACTTCAATATCCCAGTGTTTTATTCCCGGGTAAAACACAACTGGTAGAACATGGAGAGCAACCTGAGATAGAAATATACAATCTCATCAACAGCATAAATCCATGGTCATGGTGGAAAACCGCGAAGTTTATTGCCCGAATGAAACCCGATGTGGTTTTAATAAGGTATTGGATTCCATTCATGGCGCCGGCACTGGGTATTATAGCCAGATATCTCATCAAAAAAGATATTCAAATAATTGCACTAGTAGATAATTTAATCCCGCATGAAAATAGACCCGGAGACAAGTTACTAAATAATTTTTTCACAAAGCCTATTGAAAAATATCTGGTAATGAGTGAATCAGTCAAAAAAGATGTGCTGACCACTAAATCTAATGCTAAAACACTGTTACTACGTCACCCTATTTTTGATAATTACGGAACCAAAATTTCGAAATCCATAGCTCGACAGTCTCTTGGAATCTCACTAGATGAAAATGTCATCCTCTTTTTTGGCCTAATCCGTGAATATAAAGGACTCGATTTACTACTTCAAGCTATTCCCCATCTTGAAAAATCCAGGAAAGTAAAAATTGTAATTGCAGGAGAGTTTTACGAAAATGCTGAAAATTACCAAAACCTGATTCAGCGACTAGGGGTACAATCTAACATTTTATTATTGGACAGATATATTCCAGATGACGAAGTAAGCAGATTATTCAGTGCTTCAGATTTACTGGCACTACCTTACAAAACTGCCACTCAAAGTGGAGTAACCCAGATCGCATTTCATTTTGAGATCCCTGTCCTGGTTACCAATGTTGGAGGTCTTGGAGAAATAATTCTTCATGAAAAATCGGGGTATGTATGTAATCCAGAGCCTATGGAAATTGCATATTATATCAACAAATTCTTTTCAGACAACAAAGCTGCTGAATTTTCCAAAGTCATGGCAGAAGAAAAAGAAAAATATTCATGGAATGCATTTTGTAATGCCATTATATCATTTTCTAAGAATTAAGGAGACACATAGAAGGCATAAGGACTATTAAGCAATACCCCTCAATTACTTAATTTATTGTATCTTTGCAATCAGAATAAATTATTCATGTCTCATATCGTCGCTATTCTTGGTATACCAAAAGTTGGTAAATCTACATTATTTAACAGACTTATTGGAGAACGAAAAGCAATTGTCGATGACGTTGCTGGTGTAACCAGGGATCGAATATATGGCTTTTGCGATTGGAATGGTCAACATTTTACGGTGGTCGATACAGGTGGATATGTAAAAGGATCTACGGACATATTTGAAGCTCAAATTCGGAGACAGGTTGATGTTGCAATTGAAGAGGCCAATGTCATTATTTTTCTTACTGACGTTACGACAGGAATCACAGACCTGGATGAAGAAATTGCAAAGATGCTCCGCCGAAATCCAAAAAAAGTCATTCTTGCAGTTAATAAGGTTGATAATGCACAACGACAGCTCATGGCAAACGAATTTTATAGCCTAGGGTTTCAGGATACCGTGTTTATCTCCGGCATTACAGGCGGTGGAACAGGAGACCTGCTAGATATGGTTACTGATTATCTGCCTGAAGAAAAAGAAAGTGAATTGGATGATGATCTTCCAAAAATTGCAATTGTAGGTCAACCCAATGTTGGTAAATCGTCACTTACCAATGTGCTTATGGGCGAAGAGAGAAATATAGTAACGGATATTCCTGGAACCACAAGGGATTCTATTTATACTAAATATGATAAATTTGGTTACAAATTTTATTTAATTGATACCGCAGGAATCCGTAAAAAAAATAAGGTTCATGAAGATCTTGAATTTTATTCTGTTATTAGAGCGGTAAAATCCATAGAAGAAGCGGATGTTTGTATATTGATGCTAGACGCTACAGTAGGTATTGAATCTCAAGACCTTACTATTCTCGGTCTTATTCAAAAGCGAAAAAAAGGTGTTGTCATCGTTGTTAATAAATGGGACTTGGTTCAAAAAGAGACAAACACTGCCAGAGATTTTGAAAAGAGATTAAAGGAAAAAATGGCACCATTTACGGATGTGCCAGTCCTATTTACCTCAGTACATGAAAAACAACGTATTTTTAAAATAGTAGAAGTTGCCTTGGAAGTTTATGAGCACAGAAAACAAAAAATTCAAACTTCCAAATTAAATGACATAATGCTGGAAATTATAGAGAAAAATCCTGCTCCATCGCACAGAGGCAAACAAATTAAAATCAAGTTTGTCAGTCAGCTCCCTGTTTATTATCCTGCTTTCGTA
>JAUMBJ010000118.1:0-2464 GCA_032115755.1 Saprospiraceae bacterium | reverse complement strand
TACAGAGAATCACCAAAAAACTGGCTGTCAAAAATATCCGCATTTGAAATATCATAAATTTCATAGATACTGTCTCTCAGTATGCTATTTCTTATGATTAACTTTCCAGGCCCGACCGAGGTCGAAATCCCTCCCGTTGCCTTTGCTCCCGTCCTGAAGATACCCCCATTAGTGGCGACCTCAAAATTGCCAAAAGTCATGGTTGGACTTCCTGTATGATTTCCATCAAAGTTAAATTTACCGCCAATGGAAATTTTTTTACCAGTGTTCACACTGAAATCAAGGACTGTATTTGGAGCAGTAATACTAAAATCACCTATAATTTCTACATTTCCATCCGAAGATATCCAAAGCCATCCCTGTCCGGTTCCAGTTTGGGTAAAGGTGGCATTTCCACCAACATATAACCTTCCGGCACCTGGACTCATATACAAATCGCCGATGCCCCAGTTGGAAAGATCGAGATTCCCGTAGATACTATCCGTACCATATCGACCAATTTGCATTTGTCCATTTACGGTTCCTCCTAATTCCAGATTGAGGTTTCCAAGATATGCATTCCCTTTCGCACCAGTGGATGCAGCTGCTCTGGAACCACTAACAAAAAAATCATTAGCTGAGGCAACAAAACCTAAAAAGGTAGTTAATGAGGGTATTACTTATTCTGAGGGACACAGTGAAAGAATGGACCCAAGACTTGAAAGGGAGTTAAGGGAAAGAAAACATTCGTTAGGTGACCACCCAATCTTTCCAGAAGGTGATGAAAAAACATTCGAACAAAAGATAATGGCAGAAAGATTTGATGAAGTAATGAAAAATTATAAATCAAAATTTGATGTTTCAACCATCAATAATTATGAAGTTATGAATGGTCAAATGGGTATGGTTAAGGAGTGTATGGAAATGGAATCTAAACACAAAAAACAATTAGAAGAATTGGCAATAAAAATGATTAGAGACGAATATAACATTTCAGAAGATGTTGTTGAAATTATTGCTGAATTAACTGATAACATTAGTCTTGATGGTACCAATAAAAATGAATTACCAACAATTGTTGAGGTTGAATTTGATAATCATAACGCAATTGCTAATGCTAATGCTAACGTATATAAAAGGAGATTTCTTAATGCTATGACACAAGGTGCGGCTAAAAAATCATCACATATGTTCCATATGGTTGATAGAGAATTATCTGCTATGGACCCAAGACTTACTACTAAATATGGTAAATTAATGGCTGCGGCTGATTACTGTTATTTTGTTGTTCCAGATATGCATGATGTAATTGAGCAAAATGAAGATGGGTTACATGTGGGTAAAACAGTAACTGGTGGTATAGTTAGAGTAATACTTCCAACCGAAGAAACCCCAAAATGTCAAATTCATGCACAAGGTATGGTATTTCCAGTACTTATTCATGAATTAGTTAAGGGTGTCATGGAAATACTATCAGCACATGGTCTTCCAGAAGACGAAAAAGTAGCAAAATATGTTATAGGTAAATCTGATTTTTTAGCAGCTGAACCATGGGATATGAGATTGGGGCCAGCATTATGGGATAGATTTACTAGATTACTTAAAGGTGAGGATTTTTCATTAAAACATAATGTTTATTCTGAATTAGCAGCACTTCCAGTTAAAGAATTCAATCATAAAATGAGAGAGGTTATGGCTGGAACTAAAGCTGGTCAACAAATTATAACTGATATCGTTGATGGATGTAAAAAGAGAATTCAAGAAGATGGGTATCGTGATGAAATTGGTGATGATGATTCAGATGGTTTTTCATTAAACGATTTAGATGGTATAGACATAAACGAATTATTATAAAAGAAACCCTCAACTATGAGGGTTTTTTGTTTTTAAACCTATTTAGCATTATTCATATATTTATATAAAAAGAATATGCTAACAACAACTGAAATATTTAAGGAATACGCTAAGTGTATACAAGACCCTATTTATGCAATTGAATCTTATCTAGAGACATTTGATAAGACTCAAGAGGGATTTGTACCATTTAATTTATTCCCAAGACAGAAACAAATAGTAAAAGCTTTTGAGGCTAATAGATATAATTTGGTAACCAAGCCTAGACAAGCTGGTATATCTACTACTACACAAGCTTATATGGCAGTTAAAGCTGGATTTGCTGACCCAGATAACCCAGAGGTTATTTTAGTTATTGCTAATAAGCTTAAATTATCAATGAAATTCTTAAAAGGTATTAAAGATTACCTTAAACAGTTACCTAGATGGATATGGGGACCAGAATATTATGGTTCAGAAGATAATGAAAAGAAATCTATATTTGTAACTGATTCTAAAATCGAAATTGAATTACCAAACGGTTCACAAGTTGTTGCTGTTGCAACATCTGAGGATGCTCTTAGGGGTTATACCCCAACTTATCTAGTATTTGATGAGGCTGCGTTCATTGATAATGGTGATGCGGTTTATA
>JAUMBJ010000117.1:1303-7147 GCA_032115755.1 Saprospiraceae bacterium | reverse complement strand
ACTTTGTTTCACATAGGGCTCAAGCAACACAGTATTGGTCCATGTGTTGCAATATTTGCGGATGAACTAATTGACAAGTACAACCATAAGTACAAAAAAGAATATATTGGATCCAAAGTGTGCATGTTAATGTGAGACTTGGCACATAGTGTGTGCATATTGCCCAGTGCACATGCACACTTGGACGAGGGATGCCTTGCACAAACGCAAACTTGAAATCCATTCCCACTTGCACATGCACACATAAAGTGCCATCGTCAACAACAAAAATACGATCCTCTTTGCCATGATCTATAACGTAAGTACCCGTAAAATGACCAAAGGCCGGCAGTATAGCAAATTGACTGGAAAACCAAAAACAAGGTAATTTCATCGATTGTTTGCCTTTTCCCTTTAGCCTCACTGCTGGATGAATGTGCCCTGAAATATGGTAAAAATCATCGGTAACTGCCCTATGCTGGTGCTCAAACAAAAGTGATCCTGCTGTATACTGAGAAAGGGATTGAAGGCCTATGCCTTCATAATCGGCAGTAGGATACATGTCATGATTACCGAGAATGAGTTTAAATGATGCCGCATCATCCCATTTTTCAATCCAACTTGCAAAAGTTTCAAAAGATTTGTTTTTTAGAGAATGAAACAAATCTCCTAAAAACAAAACGGTATTGAAAGTATATTTTGTGAGTAAATCGTCTAAAGCACTAAAAGTCTTATCCCCAACCTGAGAAGGGATAGGAATCCCATAACTCCTAAAATGAATATCTTTGCCTAAATGAATATCTGAAACAACCAGCAAGCCATATTCAGGAATCAACATGGCTTTTTCGGGGAGAACTTGTACCAGCGTTTGATCGTTGCCGATGCGCAATTCCATGAATAACTAACAAGATTTCGCTGCAAAAACGAAAACGCCAATCCAAACCAGCCCTTTGATAAGAAAGAATAGAAACCCTGCTAATCCCACTTTTTTAAGCCACATTTTCCAATTAGGTTTTGATGATTGGCCCAATATTTCTTTTTGTTCTTCCATCTTTTATACTTAACCTGGATTAATGGCAATATAACCTAAAAAAACCAAGAATGTTTATAACTAAAAACTAAAAAGAAGTGAAAGCATTCATAGGAAAGTTATATGATACCTACTTATATAATAAATTATTATTATACATAATGATATGTTTTTAAAACAATAGAAATTTTAATTCATATTTTTATATGGCTGCTATCAAAAAACGCAACAATTTTATATCTATATTTACAAGGATATAAACGAATATTTGACAATAAGATGACATTTCATAGAAATACCTGGGTATGCTAGAAAAGATAAATGAATTGAGATCCTCCCCTCTATTGCAACAAAAATTATTTGAGGCCGGAATGGTAAAAACACTAGAAAAAGGTGATGTTGTTATGCAAGAAAACACCTACATCAGGTCAATACCAATAATAATTAGCGGAAGTTTAAAAATCATAAGAACAGATGAGGAAGATAAAGAAATCCTTTTATACTACATCAAGCCAGGTGAAAGCTGTATTATGTCATTCCTGGGTGGTATGCACAATGAAAAAAGCAAGGTAAAGGCGGTAGCTGAAGAGCGCAGTGAAGTATTATTTGTACCTATAGAGCGCGTAAGGGATCTTATTCGCGAATTTCCACAGTGGCTGGATTATATATTTAGGCTTTACCACCAGAAGTTTGAAGAATTGTTGGATGCATTCAATTCAGTTGCATTTAAAAAAGTTGACGAACGACTGCTAGGACTTCTTGAAAAAAAAGCTTCCTTGACAGGCAACAAAACGCTGGAAGTAACGCACGAACAGCTTGCCAATGAGCTCGGAACAGCCAGAGTGGTTATATCACGGTTACTGAAACAGCTTGAGGACGTGGGAGAAGTAGAACTCGGAAGAAACAAAATAACACTGAGGAGGTGACACGTGCATGTATTGTAACATTGGTGACACTTCAATAGGAGGTCCCACATTATATTTGCCAGCATTAAAAATCAATGATCGTGAAAACTCCAAATATAATGGTCAAATCTGTTACTTAGCACATACGAACTAATCATTTCTTCAAAGATGAAAAAATATATACCTAGCCTGGATTGGCTTAAACACTACAGGAAAAGCTGGCTTAGCGGCGATATTTCAGCAGGTCTTACAGTGGGTGTAATGTTGATCCCTCAGGGTATGGCCTACTCGATGCTGGCGGGACTGCCACCAATTTATGGGCTATACACCGTGACTATTCCATTAATAATTTATGCACTCTTAGGTACATCGCGCCAGCTTGCTGTAGGACCGGTGGCTATGGTTAGTCTGTTGATATTTTCAGGCGTAAACCAGTTTGCGAAACCAGAAAGTGAGTCATTTATTCAAATGGCCATACTACTGGCACTAATGGTAGGCGTCATGCAACTGGCCATGGGTATATTGAGGCTTGGCTTTCTGGTCAATTTTCTCTCTCATCCCGTCATTTCAGGTTTTACTTCAGCTGCAGCTATCATTATTGGCACCAGTCAGTTAAAGCATTTACTGGGAATTAAAGTAGAAGGTGAAAAATTCATTCAATTACTCCAACAAATTTTTGGTAAAATAGATGAATTCCATTCCTTATCCCTGATTATAGGAATATCTGCTATGCTCATTTTAGTTGCCATAAGGAAATGGAATAAAAAATTTCCAGGTGCGCTTATTGTTGTGGTTGGAGGAATACTAGCCGTATATTTTGGCCAATGGCACCAGGAAGGTGTTAAAATAGTAGGAAAGATTCCCGAAGGACTTCCTTCGTTCTTGATACCAAATGTAAATTTAACATTGTTGCAGCAATTGCTTCCAACCGCATTGACTATTGCCTTAGTAGGATTTATGGAATCCATAGCCGTAGCTAAAGCCATGCATCTCAGACATAAAAGTTATCATTTGGATGCTGATCAGGAACTGCGGGCGCTCGGGATCGCTAATATTGTTGGAGCTTTATTTAAATCCTTTCCAGTAACAGGAGGTTTTTCCCGTACAGCCGTTAATGATCAGGCTGGAGCCCATACCGGTCTGGCGTCTATAATAAGCGCCTCTCTGATAATTCTAACGCTTTTGTTTTTCACACCTTTGTTTTACTTTCTTCCTAATGCCGTTTTGGCAGCTATCATTTTAGTCGCTGTATATGGTCTGATTGATACCTATGAAGCCAAACATCTATGGAAAACAGACAAAATAGATTTTATACTTTTTACCATAGCAGCAGCCGGCACATTAATAATGGGGATCGAAGAGGGAATTATTTTGGGTGTACTTTTATCCATTGGGCTTTTGGTTTATCGGGTATCTTATCCACATTTTGCAGAATTAGGATACCTGAAGGAGCATGAAGAGTTTAGGAATGTTACGCGATTTCCTGATGCCGTTAAAGAAGATGAAATCGTGATATTCAGATTTGACGCCCAGTTATTTTTTGCAAACACAAGTTATTTTAAAGACAAATTGTATCATATCATCAGGCATCGAAAGCATCCTAAATTTGTCATTCTTCAAGCATCGGGTATTACCAGCATTGACTCATCTGCAGTTCATATGCTTGACGACCTTCAAAAGGATCTTACTGAAAGAGGTATAAAACTATTAATTACGGATATGATTGGTCCTTTTAGAGATGCTTTTATACGTTCAGGGCTCGCCCATAAAATAGGTAAAGAACACTGCTTCACAAGTCTAACAGATGCATACCAATATGCTAAAGGAAATGGACGCAGCCCAGATGAAAATGTAGCACTTCAGCATTTCTCCTGAGAAAAGTAGATCTATTTAGTATCCACTAATTTATTGCAATATTCAAGAACATTAATGGTCAGCATCAAAGCATCATGAGTATAGATTTTGTATAATTTCAACATTTAATACTACATCAAATAAGCGTTTGTACAGCTTCATACGACATAACTGCTGAAATGTTGATTTTTTTACCTAAATTTTTATATAAATTTTTAGCTCCAATTTCAGAATTGCGTGCATTTTGTGTGGTGAATTGATTTGGATAATTTTTGTCAACATTCCTATACATCATGCATTTCTATAAGGTATTTTTTTATTAAACACTGATTTTCGGACTGCTTATCTGCATTAATCTAAGGGTTCTACCCTATCAAGTTTACTTTTTACACTTTAAATTCAATGGTAATTTTTTTGAAAAAATTTATAAACAAAAGATATTATCCGCCAACATTGTATATTTTGCATAAGATTTAGACACCTTACGCTTCATTGTTTAATGTATAAAATACATTTATATGCCAAAATATAAACCAAATAATGACCGATATGATTTGATGGATTATCGAAGGAGCGGATTGAGCGGCATTCTTCTACCTGAAATATCCCTTGGTCTATGGCACAATTTCGGAGATGTAGATGATCCTAAGGTATTTAAGGAAACACTACATTATGCGTTCGATGCCGGGATTACACACTTTGATCTTGCCAACAATTATGGTCCACCCCCGGGCTCGGCAGAGGAGAATTTTGGTAAAATATTAAAAAAATCCTTGAAATCTTTTAGAGATGAACTCATTATTTCTACAAAAGCAGGATACAGGATGTGGGAAGGTCCATATGGCGAATGGGGTTCAAAAAAATACCTCGTTTCCAGCCTTGACCAAAGCCTGAAGCGTATGCAGCTGGATTATGTAGATATTTTTTATTCCCACAGATATGATCCTGACACCCCCTTGGAAGAAACAATGGATACTTTGGATCTCATGGTTAGACAGGGAAAAGCTTTATATGTTGGTATTTCGAATTATAACCCTCAGCAGACAAAGGATGCTATACATATTTTAAAAAAGAATGGCACGCCATTTATAATCCATCAACCTAGATATAATTTACTGGACAGGGAACCTGAGGCAGGTTTATTGGAAATAATTGAGAAGGAAAACATTGGCTGTATACCCTACTCTCCGCTCGCACAGGGAATATTGAGTTCCAAATATCTTGAAGGCGTACCGGAAAATTCACGTGCCGGCAGTCCACATGGATTTCTTCAAACTGCCCAACTTACCCCGGAAGTTCTTAATAAAGTGAAGGCACTCTATGAAATAGCTGAACAAAGGGGACAGACATTGGCGCAGATGGCAGTAGCATGGTTATTAAGTAAGCCCGTTGTCACGTCAGTACTTGTGGGAGCAAAAAACAAACAACAGCTAAGAGAAATATTGCGGAGTAGGGAAAATGTTGCTTTCAATTCAAAAGAATTAAACCAAATCGATAAAATCAGTAAAGGGCGTAAATTAAAAGCATAATTAAACAGTCAATACCCTTTATTCATTTTAAGAAACAATAAATTTAGACAATTGGCGTAAATGGTTATGTTTTAATCGTTATTTGCTTATATATTTTCTGTATTCTACCCAGGCTATATAAAGACCTAAAACATTCCCCTTCTGTGTACATGTTTAAAAAAAAGTCAAAATTGTCGATATGGACAATTGCTTGCTGTACTATATTACTTTGTACATCAAATAGAGATTCAAATTAGTGTATCAAGACATTCAGATAGTATTAAATAGATTTTATAAATTTATTACAAAGTGATTTGGCAACACTTAAGGATAGGTTAGTTATTAGTTGGGCGCCATTTTGAAGGGATAACGAAATGAATTAAAATAAATCTTGACATGCCGTGAATACCATGTCATGAATATGTCTGATATTTGTATGTAGAATAGGATCGAATTATGAAGACGAAAAAAGAAATGCTTGAAGCAAAACGCCAGCTTGCATATTTGGGCGGGGGATTTGATAAAATTCAGAAACAACACGAAAAAGGAAAGCTGACAGCTCGGGAGC
>JAUMBJ010000117.1:0-1293 GCA_032115755.1 Saprospiraceae bacterium | reverse complement strand
CCTTTGAAGAAATAGGTATGTTTAAAGAGCATAGGTGTGCTGATTTTGGAATGGACAAGTTACAATACCCCGGAGATGGTGTCATCACAGGATATGGAACCATTCATGGTAGGCTTGTATATGTTTATGCACAGGATTTTACTGTTTTTGGCGGTGCCCTATCTGAGACACACGCTGAAAAAATATGTCGCATAATGGATCTTGCCATGGAAAGCGGTGTGCCAGTTATTGGCTTGAATGATTCTGGAGGTGCAAGAATTCAAGAAGGCGTAAACAGTCTTGGTGGTTATGCAGATATTTTTTATAGAAATACAAGGGCATCTGGTGTGATTCCTCAAATTTCAGCCATCATGGGTCCATGTGCCGGAGGCGCAGTATACTCACCTGCCATTACAGATTTTATTTTTATGGTCAATCACACCTCATATATGTTTGTGACTGGCCCCAATGTAGTTAAAACAGTAACAAATGAAGAAGTTTCGTCGGAAGAACTTGGCGGAGCCTATACCCATGCAACTAAAAGTGGGGTTACTCACCTGGTTGCAGAAAACGATTTGGATTGTCTGATAAAAATAAAGAAATTATTAGCTTACCTCCCCCAAAATTGTATGGAAAAACCGCCGGTTTTACCATATGAAATTCAGGAAGAATACCGGGACAAACTCGATCATATAGTTCCTGAAAACCCCATGCATCCCTATGACATAAAAGAAGTTATTACAGAAATAGCAGATGAAGATAGCTTTTTTGAAATTCATCAGGAATATGCTGAAAATATAGTTGTCGGCTTTGCAAGGATCGCAGGTAAAAGTATTGGCATTGTAGCAAATCAACCATTCGCGCTAGCAGGCGTTCTCGATGTTGAATCTTCGCGAAAAGGTGCAAGATTTGTGAGGTTCTGTGACAGTTTTAATATCCCTTTATTGGTTTTGGTTGATGTCCCTGGATTTTTACCCGGAACAGACCAGGAATGGCATGGAATCATTACAAATGGAGCTAAACTATTATATGCCTTTTGTGAAGCCACTGTACCGCGTATTACGGTGATTACAAGAAAGGCTTATGGTGGCGCCTATGATGTCATGAATTCGAAACATATTGGTGCAGATTATAATTTTGCATGGCCGACGGCTGAAATTGCAGTTATGGGTGCAAAAGGCGCCAGTGAAATTATTTTTAAAAATGAGATTGCCAAAGCTGAAAATCCATCAGAAAAATTAAAAGAAAAAGAGCTGGAATATCAGGAAAAATTTGCTAATCCCTATAGAGCTGCTTCTAGAGGATTTATCGATG
>JAUMBJ010000116.1:3360-16917 GCA_032115755.1 Saprospiraceae bacterium | reverse complement strand
CTTCCGTTAAATAATTGTGGTGTAATGGCCCTGGATTTTGATCATCACCGGGGTATTGCCACCTCCATTGGACAGGCACCGTTGACAGCGCTTATAGACGCGGGATATGGAAGCATCCAGGCCATTGGAGAAGCCCTTACAAATATCATATGGGCACCCCTCGAAGACGGTATTAGAAGTGTCTCCTTATCGGCTAACTGGATGTGGCCATGTAAAAATCCAGGAGAAGATGCCCGGCTTTATGAAGCTGTAAAAGCATGCAGTGATTTTGCAATAGCCCTTGGCATTAATATTCCGACAGGTAAGGATAGTCTGTCCATGAAACAGAAATATCCGGATGGCCAGGAAGTTTTGGCACCGGGAACTGTAATCATTTCTGCTGCCGGAAGTTGTTCTGATATCAGAAAAGTTGTTGAACCTCCCTTAAAGGATAACGGCCAATTTTTATATTATATCAATTTGTCAGGAGATGATTATAAACTGGGTGGGTCGAGCCTGGCACAAACACTAAACTATATAGGTAATTCCGCTCCATGTATTAAAGATGCGGCATCATTTGCCAATGCCTTTGACACCATACAGTCGATGATTAATCAGGATATGATTTCATCAGGACATGATATTAGCAGCGGTGGTATGATTACTGCTATTTTTGAGATGGCATTTAGTACCATAAACCTGGGATTGGAAATTGACCTTTCTGGAATTATGGCTAAGGATATTATCCACCTGCTTTTTTCAGAAAATACTGGAATATTATTCCAATGTGATGCATCAGGTGTTGAGGAGTTGAATCAAAAAGGTATTACATATCACAGAATCGGCCAGGTAACCCAAAGTGGTAAAATCAATATTACCGGTTTTAATCTGCAATTGTCCTATGATGTGTCTGATATGCGAAAATTGTGGTACAAAACATCCTGGTTGATGGATCAGCATCAGAGCGGAACAGAAAAAGCACGAGAAAGATATGAAAACCATGATAAATACCCCCTCCAATTTAAATTTCCGACCGAATTCAACGGTAAAAAAGTAAAATTTGAAGGAACGAAGCCTAAGGCAGCCGTTATCAGGGAAAAAGGCAGTAATTCTGAAAGAGAAATGGCCCACGCCCTTTATCTCGCGGGATTTGAGGTCAGAGATGTCCATATGACAGACCTCATGTCTGGTAGAGAAACATTAGAAGACATCCATTTTATCGGAGCCGTAGGTGGCTTTTCCAACTCAGATGTTTTGGGATCGGCCAAGGGCTGGGCCGGAGCATTTTTATATAATGAAAAAGCTAAAAATGCCCTGCATGCCTTCTTTAATCGTTCGGATACATTATCAGTTGGTATTTGTAACGGATGCCAGCTGTTTGTAGAGCTTGGGCTTATATATCCCGACCACGATATCAAACCAAAAATGTTACAAAATGATACGGGCAAGCATGAAAGCGGATTTGTAACCGTTGATATTCCACAAAATGATTCCGTCATGCTCGGCAGTCTCTCCGGAACAAGTCTTGGCGTATGGATATCACATGGAGAAGGAAAATTCCACCTACCCAAATCCAAAGATAATTACCATATTGTTGCAACTTATGTATCGGATAAATTGCCGGCAAACCCTAATGGATCGGACTATAACGCAGCTATGGTTTGTAGCCATGACGGAAGACACCTGGTGATGATGCCACATATAGAAAGATCTATTTTCCCATGGAATTGGGCTTATTATCCTTCTGAAAGAAAATCAGATGAAGTAAGTCCATGGCTGGAAGCGTTTGTAAATGCCAGAAAATGGATTGAAACCAAAATAAATTAAAAGTTGTTTTGATAGGCTTTTAATTCCTATAAATAATAACAACTTGGCTCATCTCAATTATTGAAATTGTAACATACCCATCAACATTTACATTATAAAAAATAAAAAAATATGATCAGAGATAAAGTTGTTTTAATCACGGGCGGTTCAAAAGGAATAGGCTTAGGAATAGCTGAAACGCTTTTGTCAGAAGGTATGAAAGTGGCCATCACCGGAAGAAATGCATCCTCTCTCGAAGAAGCCAGAGATTACCTCACGAGCAGGTATCCCGAAGGACATGTATTGGTGATTAAAGCTGATGTCTGTCAAAAAGAACAAATGGAAATGGCTGTTCATAACATTCATCAGACTTGGGGAGAAATACACACCGTCATCGCCAATGCCGGCGTTGGTCATTTTAGTGCTATTGAAAATCTTACTGACGAGCAGTGGCATGATACCATTAATACCAATCTCACAGGAGTCTATTACACTATAAAAACATGCCTGGAAGACTTGAAAGCAACTAAAGGCTATCTGATAACCATAGCCAGTCTTGCCGGAACAAATTTCTTTGCAAGTGCCTCAGCATATAATGCCAGTAAATTTGGATTGGTAGGTTTTACACAGGCAGTAATGCTTGACCTAAGAAAATATGGCATAAAAGTGACTACAATTATGCCTGGATCGGTAACAAGCTATTTTAACGGACATACACCGAGCCCGGAGGATGAATGGAAGATTCAGCCCGAAGATATTGGCCAAATGGTCAGAGATTTGCTGTATATGCATCCACGAACGCTACCGAGTAAGATTGAAGTGAGACCCACCCTTCCTCCAAAATAATCTGGTATATTAGTTTTATTATTTTAGCACTCCATCGGGAAGTTTTAATTATTTTCGCACCGCTGTAAAATAAATATTACCGGAAATGAATATCGACAAAATGATTGCCGTAAGTGGCGTAAGCGGATTACACAAGCTTGTTACCACCAAAAATAATGGTTTGATACTGGCTGATCTGGATAGTGGCAAAACTACATTTTATTCCGTCCGCAAGCACCAGTTTACGCCCATGCAAACTGTTGCTATCTATACCGAGGAGGATACTGTGGAAATAACCAAAGTCTTCCAGTCTATGCTTGATCACGCTGAAAAACATCCGGTTCCGGACCCAAATGCTCCTCAAAATGAGCTGAAAAAATATTTTGAAGTAATCATTCCCGATTATGATCGCGACAGGGTTTATCATAGTGACATGAAAAAGGTCATAAAATGGTTCCTCTTTTTGAATCAGAGGGGCCTTTTAAATACTGCTGAAGAAACTGTAGAAGTTGAAACACCTGTCGAACCGAAGGTCGAAAAAAAGGCTAAAAAAGCGAAAAAATAATGCCGGCCTATCTGGGTAGATAAATAAACTGAGCACCCAACTCACTTAATACAAAAAGACAGATAAACTCATCCGGATTTTTATAATTATCCTTAAAATCCTGTAATTTATCTTCAAAGACTATGCCTTTAGTGACAAATTCTTCCAATGTTGAAGCGTGTATAGACCATGGCATATTTCTACCGTTTCCCTGAATCAGAGGAATACCCATTTCAAGTTCCTGCTGGTGTGCAATAAATACAGGATACCTGGACACATGTTCATCCATGATGACATCTGCTGCCTGTCCTAAAATATTTATATAGGATTTTAATTCTGATTCCAACTTCAAAAACTGGGCTGCCTGACTCATAAAGACTTTTTTAATCGAAGATTAGCAACACATTCTACATGATGCGTATGGGGAAACATATCTACTGGCTGTATAGCGATTACGTCATATTTTTCACACAGTAATGCCAGATCCCTTGCCTGAGTGGCCGGGTTGCAGCTAACATATACCATTTTGGGTGCTTCCATCTGAAGAAGCGTGTGTATGACCTTTTCATGCATACCTGCGCGAGGCGGATCTGTGATGACAACATCAGGTTTGCCATGTTGATTGATAAAATCACGGTTCAGCAAATCTTTTACGTCTCCACTATAAAAAAGGGCATTGGGTATATTATTCAATGTCATATTTAATCTGGCATCCAAAATGGCGGGATCAATTTCTTCAATACCAATTACCTTATGTATTTTTGAAGCAATATATAATGCAATACTTCCCAATCCGGTATACAGATCATATACAATATCCTCTGGTCTTAATTCAGCAAACGAAACAGCTACATCAAATAATTTAACCGCCTGTTTTGAATTGGTTTGAAAAAAGGACTTTGGTCCAATCTGATAAGCCACATTCCCCAGGTGTTCTGTGATATATGAGCGGCCATGAAAAAGCTGGATTTCTAAATCAAAAATGGTATCATTCCACTTTGTATTGACAACGTATTGCAATGAATTGATAAACGGAAATTGCTTACACAACGCCTCCATAAGTGATGTAATCCTTTTTTCATCCTCCTGACCGAATACAACTACAACCATCCATTCGTCCAGAGAAGTATTTCTGATAATCATATTTCTCATCAGTCCCTTATGCTGCTTAACGTCGTAATACGTATAACCATGGGCCAATGTATACTCCCGTATAAAATTTCTGATTTCATCAGACCTCGAATCCTGAAGCTTACAAGTTTTTATATCGACAATTTTGTCAAAAAAGCCGGGTCTATGAAATCCAAGTGCCGAAGATTGCTGGATCTCCTGACCGCTATTGACTTCCTCCTCCGTTATCCACCGTTTATCGGAAAAGCTATACTCAAGCTTGTTGCGATAAAAAAATACATCATCACATGGAAGTACAGGAGAAACCATCGATTCAGGCAATCTGGCAATACGAGTCATGCTATCTTTAACTACCTGATACTTATATTTTAGTTGGCTTTCATACGAAAGGTGTTGCCATTTGCAACCTCCGCACACGCCAAAATGTGGGCAAAGAGGATCTGTTCTTTCATCAGATAACTTGTGATAAGTTTTGACAACTCCTTCGAGAAACCCTTTTCTTTTTCGCAAAGCAAGTATATCTACCACATCACCGGGAACTGGTCCTTCCGTAAATATAACCTGCCCTTCTGCGGTTCGGCCTACTGCCCTACCTTTATCAGCAATTCCCGTAATGGTGACGTTTTCAATTATCTTCTTATTCTGTCTTCGCATGCTTCACATTAAATTGTAACACTTTCAACGTTTCTTTGGATGAACCAACTTCATTTCTTTTACCAGATGTGAAGCACCTGCAAATTTATCGATGATAAAAAGAATGTATCTGGCATCGACCATGATATTCCGGCAAATGGATGCATCATAATGAATATCACTCATTGTACCTTCCCAGACGCGATCAAAATTTAATCCGATCAGATTACCATGTGCATCTATGGCAGGGCTTCCCGAATTGCCTCCTGTCGTATGATTTGAGCCTATGAAACATACAGGCAATTTGCCGGTCTTATCTTTATAAGGGCCATAATCCCTGTTATTATGAAGTTCAATAAGCTTTTCAGGAACATCAAATTCATAATCCCCTGGTTTGTATTTCTCCAAAACGCCGTCTAAGTATGTTACGGGCGTAAAGCTGACAGCATCTCTTGGTGTATAGCCAGAAACCTGACCATAAGTGACACGCATCGTGCTGTTGGCATCCGGATACATGACTTTGTCTTTAAATACCTCCAACTGCGCTTTGGTGTACAGGGCTTGCTTCAAATCGATATCTTTTTTGATATCATTGTAAGGCTTGGCGATATATTCGTTGTAATGCTGATTCCAGGCATACGCCATCGCATATAATGTATCTTTTTTAATGGCCTCCACGGCTTCTTTTGGAGACAATTGAAGTACGTTACTCAGCGTGTTCCAGGTGGACAAAGACGATTTGCTGACCCAAGACTTCACAGCAGCGCTATAATCTTGCTTAGCATCCAAATTTAAATTTTTCCGCTGCAGCATTGTCGGAACAAACCTATCCTCCAGGTTATTGACATACATGGTAAGCAAGGCCCCAAATTTTTCGCTGTCAATCGATACATCCAGATTTTTGAAAAAATCGGGCATAGATTCCAGCATCCTGGATTGCATGCCCATATATCCGGAGTCTCCATTTTTTTCGTAAGCACTTACCAGTCTTTGAAGATTTCCCATCAAGCTTAATAATTCGACATTTCGCTGGCTTATTTCCAGGTAGTACTCTCTTGCAAGCGCATATGGTTCTATTTGCTGATATAAAGCATGTTGCTCATCAATCAGCGTGTTGTATTTACTTCCTTTACCAATTCTTTTTAAGAAATCCTGTTCCTCCCTAACCTTTAATCCAATACCATCTGTTTGATTCAATCCCAAATTTTCGCCGATCCACTTTTTCCAGGCATTGGCAATTGAGGCATATTTTGAGGCATATTTTATCTTTGTCATTTCATCAGCGCGCATATATTTGTCCATAATGGAAAGAGAAGTTTCCCTAATGGCAATGCGCGCAGGATTAAGCACTTCTACAATCTGCTTTACTGCGGACGATGGAATGTACTGTGTCGTTCTGCCAGGAAATCCAAATACCATCGTAAAATCACCCTCCGAAACGCCATCGAGGGATATAGGAAGGAAATGCTTTGGCGTGAAGGGAATATTATCTTTTGAATAATCCGCAGGCTTATTGTTTTTATCCGCATAGATGCGAAACAGGGCAAAATCACCCGTATGTCTTGGCCAAACCCAATTGTCTGTATCCGACCCAAATTTACCAATCGATTCCGGAGGGGCGCCTACCAGTCTGACATCCCGATATGTAGTCGTCACAAAAGCAAAGTACTGATTACCATCATAAAATGAACGAATCATAACATCCTGATAAGATTCAAGCACATAGGTTTTTCTATGATTGGTGATATTCTTATCAATTATTGTCTGCCTTTCTGCAGCACTCATCTGATCATTTACGCCTTCAAGAACTTTACCGGTAACATCTTCAATGTAATCAATAAATGTTGCGGTAAGCCCTGGATTTGGAAGTTCTGCCTCAAAATTTTTTGCCCAAAATCCATTTCGAATAATATTGTTCTCCAGAGAAGAATGAGATTGTATTTGACCGTATCCGCAATGGTGATTGGTCAGCAAAAGACCATTGGGCGAAATGATTTCCGATGTACAGAAACCACCAAAATGAACCACTGCATCTTTCAACGAACCTTTATTCACACTATAGATGTCCTCCGCAGAAATTTTCATACCCATTTGCTTCATTTCCTTTTCATTTAACATTTTCAGCAAATGAGGCAGCCACATGCCTTCACCAGCATGAAGCATGGATGCAAAAAACAAACAAATGAACAGCATATTTAACTTTAAAATCCGAGAAAGGTAAAGTGGCATATTCTATATTTTTTGGTTTATAATAGTGACAAAGTTAATAAATTTAATCGAAGCATTCCGAGATTCAGGATTCCCAGAGGTATTGTATCTCCCTAAATGCAAAAGCTTTTATACTTCCGGAATCTTGCTCCAAAATAAGTTTGCCTTCGTGTGACACATCAATTATTCTGGCAGAAAATACATTGCCCTGATTATCTCTGTATTCCTGAAATTGATTAAATCTGTATAAATGAGATAGGTATTGCGTTTTGATATCCTGAAAATTATTTGCATGGCGACAAAGCAGGTAATATTTCTCCAGAGTTGAAGATAAATGACTAATGACCTCAGCTCTATCAATGTCTTGTAAAAGCTCAATGGACAAAGATGTCGGATTGGGAATATCTTCCGGAAAATCCCGTTGATTGACATTGATGCCGAGTCCAATAATAGTATGGCTAATCTTATTTCCCCTAAGAAAATTTTGTATCAGCATCCCACATATTTTTCTGTCAGCAACATATATATCATTGGGCCATTTTATTTTGACCTCTGCATCCAGCCATGCTGAAATGGTGCGATAAACGCCAATCGAAATGGCCATATTAAGTAAAAATTGATCGGCAATATCTATGAAAACAGGCTTTATGATGTAGGTTGCTAAAATGTTCACCCCCTTGTTACTATGCCATTTTCTGCCAATTTGTCCTTTACCGCCTGCCTGATAGTCAGCTAATATCAGTGTACCTTCTGTTGGAGAGGTTTTTGATATTAATTCTTGAGCAAAGCTATTGGTAGAATCAATTTCATCCAGATGAATGGTCCTTTTGCCCATAAACAGTGAATCTGCAGACATGAAATTTTTAATTTAACTTTGCACCATTATTTTTGAAAATCAATACTTAGGTAAGCAATTTTTTTGATAACACAAACTATAATTATATCATCCTGTATTATCTGCAATTTGCTTTCTTAATCAAATGTTTACAATGCAATATTTTTTGTTTTAATACCAGATTTATCTAGTGCCAAAAGACACCATCGAATTCCCAATAACCAATTAATATAAGTCACTATTATCGTGACAAATCAAACTACATATACATGAACGTTGCAAAATTAGTAAAACCTGCGGAAGACCAATTGAATAATCTCATCATTGATGCTATCCAGGATATTAAAGGAAAAAACATTGTCAAAATAGATTTACGACACTTAGATGACGCACCCACAGATTATTTTATCATCTGCGAAGGCGATTCTTCTACCCAAATCAAGGCTATCTCTGACAATATCGGAAGAAGGCTTAAGGAAGAACTTGGAATTTCGCCCAATCATTATGAAGGTGTAGATGGTTCCAAGTGGGTATTGGTTGATTATTTCCAGACTGTCGTGCATGTTTTTTATCCTGAAACAAGAGCTTTTTATGATATTGAAGAACTTTGGAGCGATGCCACCATCACTGAATATGAAAATATTTAATCATTCAGGAACGATTTTTAATTTTTGACGTTTATTCAATAATATTTATTACAGAAAACTGAATGGAAAACAATAAAGAAAATAAAGCCCCCAAATTTAACTTCAATTCATACTGGATTTATGGTTTAATTATCTTAATTCTTTTGGGTATCAATGTATCCATCAAAATGAATGAAAGTACAGAAACCATTGATCTGGTTACCTTTGAGGAGAAAGTCAGGGCCAGTGAAGTAGATTACATTGAAGTAATCAATAAGGAACTCGTCCATGTATTCCTTAAAAAGGAAGTCATTGCCGCCAAGTACCCAAAATTTAAAGAAAATCCATGGCACGTCAATCAGCCACAATATACTTTCAGGATTGGCGATATTGGCCAGTTTGATGCCTCATTGAAAGATTTTAAGGCCCAGGGATTCCCGGTTAAGGCAAAATATAAACAGGAAAATAATTACCTGGGGCAACTCTTGAGCTGGGGCTTGATGATTGCTGTATTCTTTGCGCTTTGGATTTTTATTATGAGAAGAGTCGGAGGCGGGTCAGGAGGGCCAGGTGGTCAAATATTCAATATTGGAAAGTCCAAAGCTACCCTTTTTGACAATAACACTAAAGTAAATGTGACATTTGCAGATGTGGCTGGACTTAATGAGGCAAAGGTGGAAGTTATGGAAGTCGTCGATTTCCTTAAAAATCCAAAAAAATATACCGCCCTGGGTGGAAAAATACCAAAAGGTGTGCTGCTTGTAGGCCCTCCGGGCACTGGTAAAACGCTATTGGCTAAAGCCGTAGCAGGTGAAGCGGGAGTTCCCTTCTTCTCCATTTCCGGTTCAGATTTTGTTGAGATGTTTGTGGGTGTCGGCGCATCAAGGGTGAGGGATTTATTCAAACAGGCAAGAGAAAAAGCACCGTGTATTGTATTTATCGATGAAATTGATGCCATAGGTAGAGCACGCGGAAGAAATGCGATACAGGGTGGAAATGATGAGCGCGAGAATACACTCAATCAATTGCTGGTCGAAATGGACGGTTTCAGCACTGATAAAGGGGTAATCATGATGGCTGCCACCAACAGACCTGATATTCTCGATTCGGCATTGCTCCGACCAGGAAGATTTGACCGTCAGATTGGAATTGATCCACCTGACATTATCGGAAGAGAAGAAATCTTTAAAGTGCACTTACGGTCCATAAAAATATCTCCTGAGGTCAATCCTACGGTTCTTTCAGAAATGACACCCGGTTTTGCGGGAGCTGATATTGCCAACATCTGTAATGAAGCGGCATTGATTGCTGCCAGAAGAGGGAAAAATGAGGTTGATCTCGATGACTTCAACTATGCGCTGGACAGAGTAATAGGAGGTCTTGAAAAGAAAAATAAAATTATTTTTCCTAAGGAAAAAGAAATTATTGCCTACCATGAAGCAGGTCATGCCATTTGCGGATGGTTCCTCGAGCACGCCAGTCCACTGGTTAAAGTGACGATTGTTCCACGGGGAATGGGCACACTTGGTTATGCACAGTACCTTCCAAAGGAAGAATACATCATCAGGACCGAGCAATTATTGGATAGAATGTGTATGACCCTGGGCGGAAGAGCTGCTGAGAAGATAGTATTTGATAAAATCTCTACCGGAGCTCAAAACGATCTTGATCAGGTAACGAAAATGGCCTATGGCATGGTGACTGTTTATGGTATGAATAAAAATGTCGGAAACGTTTCGTTCTATGCCATGTCACAAGATCAGTTTAATAAGCCTTATTCCAACGAAACCGCCAAAATGATCGATGAGGAGGTTCGTCAGTTGATAGAAACCCAATACCTCAGGGCGCAGACATTGTTGCAGGAAAAGCGAGAAGAACTTAATCTGCTGGCATCAACACTTCTGGAAAAGGAAGTATTGTTAAAATCAGATGTAGAAAAACTTATCGGCATCAGACCAACACCTATAGATGAGCTTGCCCTGCCCAATAATGCAGAGGTATTAAGTTGATATACAGGTAAATCTCCTTACAGATAGGCCGCTCCAAAAACGCCGGCGCTATCGCCGAGTTTGGGTTTGGTGATGATTGTATCCAGTCTGGGGTTATTGACATGTTTTTTTAATGCTTCAACACCAAAGGTGTAAATTTCGTCGATATTCCCTACTCCACCGCCAATCACGATAACATCTGGGTCGAGGATATTAATCACTACGCCTACGGCTTTTCCAAAAAAATGGTACATGCGTTCATACGTTTTTACGGCATAGGAATCATTCTGGGCATTGAAAGAAGCTGAAATTTCCTTCATCGTTTTTTTAACACCGCTGATGGAATGGTAATATCTTTCCATTCCCGGTCCTGAAAGTACGGTTTCGACGCAACCAATTTGGCCGCAATAACAAGGACCTCCAGAAGTATCCAGAAAATTATGACCCCATTCGCCTGCAATACCATGTCTTCCATTTAGCACCTGGCCATTGACTACAATACCTCCTCCTACTCCGGTTCCCATGATGATTCCAAAAACAACCTCAGCTTTGGGCATGATTTCGGGTACAATACCCATTTTGGTTTCCGCTACGGCAAAGCAATTGGCATCATTTGACAATTTGAATGCCTTGCCTGTCAGCGATTCAAGATCAGCCTTGAGATTTTTACCGTTTAAGGAAGTGGAATTACAGTTTTTCATCTGCTGCATGTGGGGATCCAGCGTACCCGGGGTGCCCATGCCAATAGCCGTAGCTTTTTGTCCGCTTTCCTGCTCCAAGAGTCCAATGAGCTTATGGATTTGTCCAAGGACGTGGTCATAGCCCAAATGTCCTTCTGTAGGTACCCTCAGACGACTGATAATGTTGCCATTACTTTTGTCTAAAACGATCCCTTCTATTTTTGTTCCTCCCAGGTCGAGTCCCCAAAGCGTGTTCATATATAATGGATTGCGGCATTGAATTAATCAATACAAAGATGTAAAATCTCTGTGAAAATATATGAAGGAATTTCAAAGATAAATGTCAAAATATGACCAACAACAGGCATCATATGATAAAAACTTCCAGGATGGCAAATGACACCATTTTTCTTTCTTTACAACCAATTCACCAGCGTAACCTGTACTATGAAATTTCTTTTAGCCATAAAATCCATGTCAAAAAGGGGATTAAAGTGCTGCCCTTTTTCCGGTATTAGGGATGTTCCAAAATCATAGAAGTTATGAATTTGTAGGTTTAAAATACAAGTGCCATGGAAGGATGGAAACTTTGTGTTGGGAGGATATTAACGATCAACTTTTAATATCCCATAGTTTACAGGCTCAATAATTTCGGTAAATGTGTAGTAAATATCGGGTTCCCATGTATTATTTCTGAAAATAAAGGATAAAAATTCGGTCGAGTCCGCATCCTTTTGAAAGTTTATCTGCAGGTTATCCCCTTCTATTGGTTTGTAATCAAAATCAAAGCAATTTTTATGGTTTAATTCGTTACAAACAAAGGCCTCAGAAAGGCCATGACCTATTTTATCACTTGGCATATGTAACATCCCCATCATTCCGGTATCTTCACTTCCTTTATATGTATAAAGCACCCAGGTATAGGGTTCATCAGTATTGGGAAGTTGCTTTTTTTGGAATTTGTCAAGACTTTTTTGAAAATTGATAGTTTCTATATCTTTTACTTCAAGGCAAGTACAAAATTTAAGTTGATTGCTTTTTTCACACATGTTATTATTTGTTAAATGTAGTTATGAATATTGATTTTGCGATTAGGTCACTGTGAGGATTTTTCAGAAAATACGTTCAATATACAATAAAATTTAATGCAAGGTAGGATGTTCGATGGACCACTGAACTCTTCTTTGGGCGAAATATCTGTTAGTGGGTAGGTGTTATATCCTTGTCGTTTACAAATTCCAAAATATCGCCTGGTTGGCAGTCCAATACATTGCAAATTGCCTCTAGTGTAGTAAACCGAATAGCTTTTGCCTTACCTGTTTTCAGTATTGAAAGGTTTGATAAAGTCAAACCGACTTTTTCTGAAAGCTCATTCAGCGACATTTTTCGCTTTGCCATCACAACGTCTAAATTTACTATAATTGCCATAGTCTAAACGGTTAAATCATTTTCATTTTGCAATGCTGCTCCTTTTTTAAAAACAAGTGCGAATAAGTAGATCACACCTGCAAATAATAAGATTTCACTACCGCCCCAATCTATTGGAACGGCTATGCCTTTCTTCATAATCCATTTCGCATAGTTCGAGGAAATTATGGCGAGTATTCCTGTCCCTAATGCAATATGGCTAATTTTTAAAAACAGGTCTGCAAGTTTGCTGCTAAATGGCTTAGACAAATTAAACTTCATAAAAATTTTTATAACGTAATAGGCGATATATGCCTTTAGTCCGTTTAGGACGATAAAAAATGAAGCTGTAAAAATGTAATGATACTTACTATATGCATACAGGTCAAATAAGCTAAGTCCTAAGTACAAATCGTGAGCACCTTCTGGGTTGACCAATAGGCTCACAATAAAAGAAATCAACAATGCACCGGTCTTGATGCAAAGACCGATAAATGCAATCCAGAAAAGAATATTCATAATTTTTAATACCGTTGAATCTGTTGTTGTCATTTTCTTAATTTTTACATTTCACGCTACAAATATCAATAATAATATATTGATAAACAATAAATTTATAACATTAATTAATAAATTATGTTGTTGCTTACATAATTTGACCAGTAATCAAATAGCTATTTCTTTAGAAAATAACAGAAGTAAACTATGTGGGTTGTGGAATAGGTTTATAATGCTGGTTACGGTTTGCGTGTAGGCGATGTTGCCTTGTGTTGCCCCGAAAGCTTTCGGGGCGGCAAGGCAATATTGCTCACACGCTGTTAGCAATAGTATTTATTGCACAATGTACTTTGTTTTGTTGTGCTTACCAGAACTTCCAAATAGATTCAACTCAATT
>JAUMBJ010000116.1:1735-3350 GCA_032115755.1 Saprospiraceae bacterium | reverse complement strand
AATTAATAAATTATGATGTTGCTTACATGATGAGACCAATAATCAAATAGCTGTTTCTTTAGAAAATAAAAGAAATAAACTATGTGGAATGTGGAGTAGGTTTATAATGCTGGTAACGGTTTGCGTGTAGGCGATGTTGCCTGTGTTGTCCAGCGGCAAGGCAATAGCTTACACGCTGTTAGCAATAGTATTTATTGCACAATGTACTTTGTTTTGTTGTGCTTACCAGAACTTCCAAATAGATTCAACTCAATTCCTTTTTTTAGATCTCGACTTGCAGTAGCTGAAGAAATATCCTTAAATACATTCATATAATCTTTTCGAGTGAATTCCCGAAATCCTTGATCTAAAAAATACTCCAGCCTGTCGGTGTCTTTTAGTATTCTATTATTATAATCGAGCAATTGAGTTAATGATTTTTCAATTACTCCTAACATGTACTCAATAAAAGGCGTTGATTTTCCTGATTTGTCGCTCATCGAAAGCGATTTATAATATTCATCCTGAGTTGCGCTGATCAATGTTTCAAAAGGCAAATATTTGAAAATATTATAATCTTTTATTAGAATAACTGTTTGCCATAATCTTCCCATTCTGCCATTGCCATCTATGAAAGGATGTATAAATTCCATTTCATAGTGAAATACACAACTTTTTATCAATGTGAGTTCTTGGTCATCCTTTAGATAATCGAACAAGTCTTTCATTAAATATGGCACATGCTGAAATGGAGGTGCTACATGTTCAATATTATTTCCTTTTGCGATACCAACACTTTGATTCCTATACTGCCCTGCAGTGAAAATTAAGCCATGCATTAATGAAGAATGAGCTTTTAGAAAATCTTTTTCCGAATAATGCTTATAGGTGTTTAATTCGTCGTAGACTTTGATTGCATTTAGAACTTCTAACACATCCTTCTTGGGTCCAATGACGCTCTTGTTTTCTATCAATGCAGTAATTTGTTCTGCTGTTAGAGTATTCCCTTCAATTTGTAATGAAGATTGGATAGTTTTAATTCTATTTTGCTTACGCAATTGAGGCGATTGCTTACTTAGATAGTTTGCGTTTACTTCCCCAATTTTCTCGGAGATAGAACTAATAAGCTTTAAAATCTTTGAAGTAATGTCATATGGAGACCTCATTGATAATATCATTTGATACTATCAAAGGTATGTTGCTTTACTTGAATCTCCAAAAAATATTGCTGCTAACGGTTTCAAAATAGGCAAATGTGCCTAACAAGTATTTTGAATTTTGCGCTTTTACTTATTTGGTATTAGTTGCTGCTCAACTTAATACGCTAAATTTTTTGGATCAAGTTCTACATTGAAATTTACCGTAGCCCCCAAAGCCTTAAATATTTTCATAATCGTATCTAGTCTAGCATTTTTAATACTGTTCTCAATTTTTTAAATATTCTATTCTGGTATTTTCCGCTTTCTCAATTTCCTTGGTTGGTGTTTTATGAATTTTCTTCAAAATTCCATGAGTGGATATTACAACAGTGTCATTCTTTTTTGACTTATCCCAAAAAGCGAAGAGTCTGTATACTTTTGAATTGTACAATGTCCTAAACTCCCAAATGTTATCATTTAATTTCTTGAAGAGTTCA
>JAUMBJ010000116.1:0-1725 GCA_032115755.1 Saprospiraceae bacterium | reverse complement strand
CTTTTCCCCAAGATTCTCTAAAAATGTTTGTGCTTCTTCCAATAGCTCGATATCAAAATTTTACTTTATTCAATAACAGTATAATACACGGATAGCGTAAAGTTTCCTAAAAAGGAAATATTTGGGACTTATTTAACAGTGGTTGGATGTGGGCGGTTGCCCCTAACGCTCTCACAGAAGAAAATGTAGCGCTTTCTCTCCGATATGTTCGTACGCCATATTGCTTACTGTGTGTTATGTGGGGTTCATTTTTCCAATTTATGCTTTAAATCCATACTTTCGTGTAGGATTCTTGTAATTTCGATTGTGCCATCTTCCATAATCCGATAGAAAATAATGTGCTTTGAGGCTTTTTTACCCTTTAAGTCTTGGTAAATTTCTTCATACATTTTACCTTGTTGTGGTTTCTTGGCGATTGAAGCACACGCATTGAGAATTAGTTTATAATACTTGTCTGCTTGACTTTCAGACCAGGCGTAAAAGGTGTAATTCCAAATGTCCGATAAATCCTTAACGGCTTTGTTTGTCAACTTAAACTTGGCCATTTATTTTCTATTTGCTTTTAACATTTTTAAATGTTCTTCAGGATCAAAATCTTCGGCTAAACCACTATTAACACCTATATCAATCGCATGACGCAAAGCAATTATTTTCTGTTCTTCTTCTTCAAGAAGTCTCAATCCTGCGCGTACTACTTCACTTGCGTTTTTATAACGTCCTTCTCTTAATACACCTTGAATAAATTGATCAAAATAACTACCCAAAGTAATTGATGTGTTTTTACTCATAACAAATGATTTTAACAAATATACCAAATATTGGTATTAATTCAAAATATATTTTGGTGTTTTTTGGGTATGGTTAATCCCACATAACGGTTTGCGACTTGGCGAAGGTGGCGATTATCACGACAAATGTTGATGCGGAGAACCAAACTTTGATTAACCACAAATATGTCTGCGGAGCACATTGCTGCCAATTTCTTTTAGGTGCTGTTATATGCGGTTTTTCTTTTTTCGGTCAAGTCGTCTGTTATAATTTTATCTTTAGTTCAAGTCGTCCGCCAAAACCAAGTTCAATGATTTTTTGAAGTGTTGAAATACGAGCTTCTTTCAGATTGTTCTCAATTTTTGAAATGTAGGATTTAGTTGTCCCAACTTTTTCTGCAAGTTGTTCTTGTGTCATTCCCATTTCAATACGAGTGTCGTGAATCAAAGCACCGATTTTAAATGCTTCATAACCTGCTTCAAGTTCGTCACGTTCCTTTGTCCCACGTTTGCCGTAGTTTTTTTCTTTAAACTCTTCTAAAGTCATCAAGTTTTTACTTTTCGTTTTCATACTCTGCTTTTATTTTAAGTGCTATTTCTATTTCTTTTTTAGGTGTCTTTTGTGTTTTCTTATGAAATCCGTTCGCTAAGACAACTAATTGTCCTTGGTCAAAAAAACAGAAAATTCTAATAATGTCGCTAGCGAGTTGAACTCTGATTTCATAAAGTCCGTCCGTGTTCTCTATGTGTTTCAATTACGTCTCAGGAACTCTTTGTAAGTCTTCAACCAAGTCAAAAGTCCAAACAATTTTTGCTTTTACTTTCTTGTTTTGCTTGGAAAAGAAATCTTGAAAGTAGCTCTTGTAAATCGTAATCTTTCTATGTTTCTGATTTTTGTCCACAATGCAAATATAAGAAAGTTTCCCTAAAGTGAAACCCCAAATTCATTTTATTTTTT
>JAUMBJ010000115.1:614-8818 GCA_032115755.1 Saprospiraceae bacterium | reverse complement strand
TGTGTATCCATCATGAATTGTTTGGGTCCCGTAAATTACATTTTGCTTTTGCCTACGATGATTTTCATGAACAAATTTGTATAATGGAAACAAATAATATTCAACCACACAAAGCACCATCGCAAAGACCAGATGGTGTATGGCAGTCTTTTTATACTGATCCAGATGGATATGTTATTGAAATAACTTCGACAAAAGGCAATTAATTTAAGCTAACACTTGAGGCTTCTACTCTCGACCCGAATACACCGAGTTCTTTCGCTATTTCACTAAGTATTTCTACAGATGTATCAATTTGCTCTAGGGTATGCGTCGCCATAAGACTATACCTAATCATGGAAGAGGTACTAGGAACCGCTGGGGAAACTACCGGGTTTACAAAAACACCTTTTTCAAGTGCAAGCTTCGTTAATTTGAATGTATTGTAATCGTCGCGGATCAACAATGGTATAATCGGTGTTACAGAATGACCTGTATCAAAACCCGCTTCCATAAGCTTATTTTTCGCATATCTTGTATTATCCCAAAGCCTTTCTATTCTTTCAGGTTCTCTCTGAATAAGGTCAATGGCAGCAATTACGCTTGCTGCATTAGAAGGTGCTATGCTTGCTGAAAAAATAAGTGACCTGGCATTATGCTTCAAATAATTAATCGTTGATTTATCTGCAGCTATAAAACCACCTATACTGGCAAGTGATTTAGAGAATGTGCCCATGATTAGATCAACCTCATTTGTTAACCCAAAGTGATTGGCCGTTCCAGCACCTAATTCTCCCAATACGCCTAGACCATGAGCATCATCTACCATGATGTTGGCATTATATTTTTTTGCAAGTTCTACTATTTCAGGCAGATTGGCAATATCTCCTTCCATGCTGAATACACCATCAATTACGATTAATTTAATTCGATCTCGTTCTGTTCTACTTAGAACTTTTTCCAGAGAATCCATTTTATTGTGTTCATACTTCAGCAACTTTGCAAAAGACAACCTCGCTCCATCAATGATGCAGGCGTGATCAAGATCATCTATGATAATATAGTCATGTCGACCAGGAATAGAAGAAATTACACCAAGATTTACTTGAAAACCAGTCGAAAATACAAGTGCTTCAGGTTTTCCAACAAAGCGGGCAAGTTTTTCTTCCAGTTCAAGGTGTATATCAAGTGTTCCATTTAAGAAACGAGAACCTGCACATCCAGATCCATATTTTTCTATTGCTTTAATAGATGCCTCTTTTAATTCAGGATGATTTGTTAACCCTAGATAACTATTAGATCCAAACATGAGTACATCCTTATTATTGATTTTTACCACAGTGTCTTGCTCTGATTCTATGGTTCTAAAATAAGGATAGAGACCCATGGCTTCTATTTGTTGTGGGATATTATATCCTGCCATTTTTTCACTCAGCATCGAATTCCTCATGTTATGTTTGAGATTACCTGGTAAGACCAAACTGCAAATATCTAATAAATTTCAAAACTTCATATCAAATTAATATTACCTTAACAATTAAGAAATATATCACATGTTTTACCGTTTAGTCTCAAAAGCGATCATTTTACATTTAATTAAGTTATATATTTAAAATATTTCTTTAACTTTGATAGTCTTGTTTACTGAAATATTCGAAATAATTTTTCAGGATTTTGAATTTAAATTACTTAAATGAATAGCTACATGTTATGGATGTCGTAAATGTTGTATTGAAGTGTGGGACCGGTTTTTCGGCGAACTATGATTGATAAGAAATGAAGAATATTAATATTTGGCTTGATCAAATACAAAATGATCATAAAGCAGCTGTATCCGTAGATTGTGTCATTTTTGGTTATGACGATCAGAGCTTAAAAATCTTATTATCAAAGTGTGATATGCCACCTTTTGAAAATCAATATTCCCTACTGGGGGATATAGTGCATTCCAATGAAACAACAGATGAAGCTGCCTATAGAGTATTAGTTGAAAGAACGGGAATTGGAAATATATTCCTGGAACAGGTACAAGCATTTTCTGACCCCAACAGACATCCTTTGGGAAGGGTAATAACCATATCCTATTATTCTTTGATTCAAATAGATTCCTCTTTTCTCGATCATGTAGCAGCACATTCGGATCTGACACTCAAATCAGTGAGTGAAGTACAGGGGTTGGCTTTTGATCATCAATTAATAATGGAAACCTGTCTTAGTAAATTACAAAAAAATCTACGCGAACATCCACTGGGATTTAAATTGTTGCCCACTAGGTTTACACTTTTACAATTACAGAATCTGTATGAATCTGTTTTAGGCATTACTTTGGATAAACGTAATTTTAGACGTAAGATGAATACACTAGGTATACTAAAAGAATCAGGTGAAATTGAATCAGACGTCCCACACCGCCCTGCTAAATTCTACTATTTTGATGAAACTGCCTATCATGACAGGGTTGAACTCGGATTTAGTTTTGGTTTTTAATGCGATGTGTGAAATATTTCAATTGATTTTTCCATACCGATTTTAAATTTCTCCATATTTATTCCTGTGTCAAATTGTAATTCATTTGTTATAGACAATATATTTTCTGTAGCCATATTCCCAGTTAATTCATCTTTGGCCATTGGACATCCACCAAACCCTCTAATGGCTGCATCAAATCTTTTGCATCCACTTTCTAAAGCAGCTAAGACTTTAGGCTTCCAATTATGTGGCTGAGTATGCAGGTGTGCTCCAAATTCGACTTCTGGATGAGGGGGAATGAGATGTTTAAAAAGGTAGGAAATGCTTTCAGGTGTTGCAACACCTATTGTATCGGATAATGCCATAATATGTACACCTAAATCAGCAAGGATATCTACCCATTTTTGACAAATCTGAACACTCCATTGATCGCCGTAGGGGTTTCCAAATCCCATAGAGATGTAGATAACGAGAACTTTATTATTTTGGTTACAAATATGAATTATATCCTTAACCCGATCTAGCGACTCCACAATTGTAGCGTTTGTATTTCTAAGCTGGAATGTTTCAGAAATCGAAAAAGGATATCCTAAATAAGATATTTTTTCACTCTCTGAAGCGATATCAGCACCTCTTTGATTGGCTACAATGGCCAGTAATTTTGTTTGTGTATTAGACAGATCGAGTGCCTGCAATACTTCCTTCGTATCACTCATCTGAGGGATTGCTTTTGGAGATACAAAACTTCCGAAATCTATGGTGTCGAACCCAACTTGCAATAAGGTGTTTAAATAATCAATTTTGAGATTTGTAGGTATAAATTCAGAGATACCTTGCATAGCATCTCTTGGACATTCGATAATTTTTACCTTTTTCAACAATTCTATTTATAATATCAAAGATAATTAATAAAGCAACATGATTTGTTGGCTTGTTAATCAAAAGTTTGTTATTATAATGTACATTGGATACCTATTAGAAGATTTCTTCCCGCTTGAGGATATACAAAATTTTCTGTTATCTGTTCATTAAATATATAACTGTAAGTATACCCATTATTATAATATCTTTTATTTAAAAGGTTTTGAATAGAAATAGATATTACCGTTTCTTTTAACACAGGAAGATATTTTTTCCACAACATGCCCAGATTGTGGAAGTGGTAGGCAGGAATTGATCTCGAATCTAGTCCTGTATTATCCATATACTGTTTTGAAACATATCTGGAAGCTAAGTTCATCTCAAATGATTTCCACGGGTAATAAGATGCCTGTATACCAGCTATTAAATTCGGGGAATACGAAATGGGCGTATCGCCATGGTCTATATACAAAATATCAAAACCTTGGGTATAGTCATAAAGTGTTTCGCTAAATTCATGGATAATATTTTTACTCCATGTGAAATTTCCACGTATATTCAGTTTTTCATGAAGCTTAATATCCATTTCAGTTTCCCAACCAAATCTGTAACTTGAAGGGACATTTAAACGCAACGGTGAACCTACATCATTGAGGTTGCCATTCAAAACCAGTTGATTTTTATAATCCATATAAAACACACCTGTTTCAATTTGCCAGTCTTTTGCTGTATGCTTGTATGCAAATTCGTAATCAGTCAATACCTCAGGCTTAGGGGAATTTGACTGGCCAGCATGATCTAAGAAATCACTTCTTGATGGCTCTTTTCTTGCTACGGCGATAGAAGAAAATATATTCCCATTTTTCCCCAGCTTATAATTTAACCCAACTTTGGGATTGAAAAAAAGATAATTTTCATATACAAACACAGTCCTCAAATCATTATCTGTACCTAATACGTCATACACCACACTTCGAAATTGCAAATCTACATAATATTGCAATTTTGGAATTATTTGATGTTCAGCCCTTAAAAAGACTGAGTTATCATTTTTGTATCCCGTATTATTATAATAATCATAATAAATCTGCCCTTTAATCTCAGGTTCGCTATCTACAATATGGCCAAAATGACCGCCAATATATCTGCTTGCATGTATCCCTCCTGACCAGGAAGCATGATTTCCGATTTTGCCAGTTACGTCACCTATTAGTCCAAAAAAATGATTTCGAAGCCATCTTCTGCGTATAATATTGAGTGTGCTGATAGATTGACCATTTGCATCTACAATGTTATTAAATCCATAGTCCTCCAATTCGTCCTGATATCTGAATTGTTCAAAATATCCTGTGCCGAAAGTGTAAAATAATGTTGACTTTATCGTAATATCATCATTGATTTTCTGACTCCAGACCAACTGACTTTGGGTTTGCCTGTAATCGTCAACCTGATTTTTATAAGTATAATAGTTATATCGTGCATCCGAATCAAATAAGTTTATGGAATCAGCCTCATTTAGATATAAAACCCCCTGGTTTCTAAAATAATGATCTATTAAATTTTGTTCATTGTTGTAAAAACGATCTACAGGTACACCATTCCATGCTTGATATGTTGTTTCCATGCCTGAAATCACCTGAAATCTTATAACCGAACGCTCGCTAAATTTAGCTGCAGACAAATATAAACCCTGCAAATTGGAGGAAGCTCTGTCAATAAAACCGTTAGATTTTATCAAGCTATAACTTCCGTCAATTGTATATTTTTGATTCATTAATCCAGTTCCAAATCTGAAAGAAGATTTAAGTGTACCGAAGCTTCCTCCTGACAAAGATGCTTGTACGTAAGGATTTATTTTAAATTGATTGGTATTTATACTTACTGTGCCACCAAAAGCCCCAACACCATTGGTTGAACCACCAACACCCCGTTGGATTTGTATGCTATTTACTGAGGATACCAAATCAGGCATATTTACCCAAAAAACACCCTGTGATTCTGCATCATTGACTGGCACGCCATTAATAGTCACATTTATTCTGCTTTGATCACTTCCTCTAATCCTCATGGAGGTGTAGCCAATACCATTTCCTGCATCAGAGCTAAAAATGAGTGAAGTGGAATGTTGAAGTAATACTGGTAGATCCTGACCAAGGTTTTCTTTCTGAAGAATATTTCCGGAAATATTGGTGAATCTGAAAGGAGCATATTCGCTGAGCCTATTTCCCGTTATTTCAAGTGTCTCCAATTGAAAAATATCTCCGGAAAGGACAATATGCACAAATGTATCTTTCTGGATTTTGATGGTTTTAACTACAGATTCATATCCAGTGTAAGCGTATTTGATGGTATACGTCCCAAATGGAATATTAGTCAACTCAAATTTACCTTTTTGATCTGTTGTAGTACCTGCCTGAAATGAATCGTTTTTTAAATAAACCAAGGCAAGGTCAAGTGGCTCTTTCTGAGTATTTAAAATAATGCCTTTAATTGTAAACTGAGCCTCACCAGAAGATAGTAAAAAAAGAAAAAATAACAGGAAGAATGTCACTCGCATAATAATTGTTTTATGTAACGGAGTGACTACTAATTAATGGCTATTAAGCTTTTTATTTAAGCCTCACTTACATATTCCCTTGTCGGAATTACCCGGCCAGGTTCAATGGGTGTAATCTCAGCCTTTAATAGGGCACCCCAAATGCATAACAAAAATAATTAAATTTTAATATATATTGAAAATTTTACAAAACCCTGAATTTTGCTTCAATGCTTTTTATTAAGTTTGCAGCAATTAACAAAGCTAATAAAGTCTTATTGTGGTGTGTAGCGTATGATAAGACTTGGTTTTACATTGAAAAAAAATTAATATTATTTTAAAAAATAAGGCATAATAATATTTATAAAAAAATCTAGAAATGAAATTTTGTTTTATTATTTCAGCATTGCTGGTATACCTTCATCCAAATTTGTCACAAGACACTTTAAAATATGAGAATGAAAGGCACCTCAATAATCTGAAACAAATTACGTTTGGAGGAGATAATGCAGAGGCATATTGGTCATTTGATGACAAAAAATTAATATTTCAATCCACCAACAAAAAATGGGGCGTGACTTGTGATCAAATATACCTCATGGATTTTGAAAATCAGACTGAAGGTATACCTCCAATGGTAAGTACAGGACTTGGAAGAACTACCTGTAGTTTTTTTATGCCGGGTAATAAATCCGTAGTGTATGCCTCTACACATGAAGGAGACAAAAATTGTCCGCATATACCAGGAAAGCGCGAGGATGGAAAATATGTGTGGCCAATATATGACTCATACGATATATATCATAGTGATATTAACGGAAATCTAATTGCAAAATTGACAGATAGTCCAGGATATGATGCCGAGGCTACAGTTTCGCCCCTCGGTGATCGGATAGTTTTTACCTCAACAAGAAATGGAGACCTAGATTTGTACACTATGGATATAGATGGGTCAAATATTAAACAAGTGACAAATGAACTCGGATATGATGGTGGAGCATTTTTTTCACCAGATGGTAAGAAATTGATTTTTCGGGCTTCTCGACCAAAAACAGACGCAGAAGTAAAAATTTACAAGGAGCTTTTAGCACAAGGTTTAGTAATGCCCACAGAAATGGAATTATTTATTTGCAATACAGATGGTTCAGAATTAAAGCAAATTACTCATCTGGGAAAGGCCAATTGGGCACCTTATTTCCATCCAAAAGGCGAAAAGATTTTATTTTCTTCAAACCATCATAGTAAGAGGGGGTACCAATTTAATTTGTTTATGGTTAATGTAGACGGTACAGGTCTCGAGCAGGTTACTTTTGATCCGGTATTCGATTCTTTCCCTATGTTTTCATATGATGGGAAAAAGCTAGTTTTTGCTTCCAACAGAAACAACAATGGAACAAGAGATACCAATTTATTTATTGCGGACTGGGTAGACTAATTACACTTATCTCTTAGCATTGAACCTGGAAAAATTTACTTATTTTGATATCTTTACCATCGCTTAAAGCCGAAGTGGTGAAATTGGTAGACACGCACGTTTCAGAGGCGTGTGACGAGAGTCATGCGGGTTCGAGTCCCGCCTTCGGCACATAACAGGCATGCTTCAGTTTAATTTATTGGCATGCCTGTTTATAAGTTTTATCCTTCCGTCAAGGCATGCATAAGTTTCCGTATATTTTAAACTGATCTCGATATATTTTTCATCTAATGAAACCTTAAAATTACCTTGGCCAGTCACTATGATTACATTAGAAAATATCTTTGCATGGCAGCTTTCAACAATGACATCGTGATAAACGAGTTTTTTATTTTTGATATTAGAAATTACATCTTCCTTAGTTTCTTCCCATCCGTTGGAATGTACATAAGTAATCTGATCATCCATTAACATAGACAAAGAATCTGTTTGGCGTGATTTCATCCAATCAAATTTCAAATAATGTAAGTGCATTATTTTTTCTGCAATACCCGACATATTGTCACATTTAATTTGTTGAGATTTTGAATCAGTCACACAAATAAGCAGACAAATTAAAGCAATTAAGCGGAACATTTGATTTAGTTTTTAGTCGGGTTAAGTTTTGTTAAGTTATTTATTTTGACAATTTAAATGTAATTGCCATACTACAGATCGTGAAAACTTTCAGAACAAACAAATAGCTTAAAGGCAAAAAAAAAGTCAGTGTATACTGACTTCACTTGTGGAGAATACCGGGCTCGAACCGGTGACCTCTACGCTGCCAGCGTAGCGCTCTAGCCAACTGAGCTAATTCCCCAAAATTTTGAACAAAATTAATGGGTATTTAAGTCTTTTAATAACAAATCGTAATTTTAATTTTTAATTTTGTCTTTGAAATCAATT
>JAUMBJ010000115.1:0-604 GCA_032115755.1 Saprospiraceae bacterium | reverse complement strand
AGGAAATAATAAAGCAGGTCGAATCCGGACATGTTTCTTCTATTTATTTTCTTCATGGAGACGAAACTTATTTTATTGATAGGCTTTCTACATTTATGGAAGATAGGCTTTTGTCTGAACAGGAAAAGAGCTTTGATCAGATTGTTGTATACGGGAAAGATGTCAATGGAAGGCAAATACTGGATGAAGTCATGCAATTTCCTATGATTGCCCGTAAAAAAATTGTCATAGTACGCGAGGCACAGGATGTTAAAGAGCTGGATGCTATTTTGCCTTATTTAGAAAAACCTGTGGCTCATTCTGTTTTGATCCTTTGTTACAAATATAAAAAACTGGATAAGCGAACGAAATTTTCAAAGGCATTGGAAGCCCATACCGTCATGTTTGAAGCAAAGGCATTGTATGAAAATCAAATATCCTCCTGGATTACGCAATTTGTTCGAAATAAGGGTTTTCTTTGTGATCCCTCAGCTGCTGACTTGCTTGGTGAATATATAGGTACTGAATTGACTAAAGTTTCCAATGAAATAGAAAAATTATTAATTCTATTGCCTGCTGGTGGAAAAATTACCCCAGATATGGTAGCTGAAAATATTGGTATCAG
>JAUMBJ010000114.1:0-29446 GCA_032115755.1 Saprospiraceae bacterium | reverse complement strand
ACTCTGGCATCATTTTGTAATCTGGCATCGTTGAATAATACATCCGAAGCAATTTTTATCGAAGCAATGGGTGTTTTAAACTCATGTGTCATATTATTGATAAAATCTCGCTGTAATTCGGAAAGCCGTTTCTGTTTTAATATTACCCAGATGCTATATAAAAAAAATAGAATTGCTAATACCGAAAGTGATGTAAATAAAATTGTCATGCGCATATTAGCAAGAAGAAAACTTTCTCTTGTTGGAAACCTAACAACAAAATAATATACCAAATCATCAAATTTTGGTAGTTTTTTAATCTTTTTATTCGGGGCTTTATTATTGGCTAAACTACAGTAATTACCGTATATTAACTCTTCATTAAAGCAATCATATACAGCATACTCAAAATCAGTTTCCAAAGACTGATTGGAAAATTCTTCAAATAAATATTGTTCAAGAATTGCGGGATCTATGGAGCTATTGATATTTACCGCATAATAATTTGAGGTGCGCCTCTGAATCAAATCTGTTTTAGGCAATACGGTATTGTTGTACTTTGACATCCTTTCTGCTACCTGTCGAAGAACAATATTAACCGATTGGTCAAACTCCTTATCCTTCATGTCCCATGTTTTTATCAACCAGTAAGATTGAATAAACAGAATTCCAATAATAGAAAACCCCCCAAGAACTATAAGTCTTTTTATAAGATAATTTGGCATACACTACCTTGATATAATATGAAGATAACAAAAAGTTTCTATTTGTGGTTGCATTGATGATTTTCAGTATTTCCGGGAAGCAGCAGAATAGAAAAAATATCTTTTATACCCATTTTTTTGGAATAAACATACATGAGGTCCTAACATTTTTATATAAATCAAGTGAAGTGTTTTTTAAAAATTGTGCGGTTTTAGTCAATAAATAATGGAGACCTACATATTGAAATTTAGATATAGAAATTGTTTTTAACTTTGTCATTATGAATTTTTTCCAAAATGTCAAAAATATCGTTGCATTTGCTACTGCAATGTTCCTCTTTCAAGGAAATTTGTTTTCCCAGATAAACAATCCTTTTGAAATAAAATCAAGGATGGATTCCGTCCGGCAAATAATGCTAGAAAACAACCGGGATTCTCTTGCTTCTTCTGGTGTTAGTCAATTATTTTCAGGGGATCCCTTTCAGAAGGAAAATCAAGGCGTAAAAAATGAGGTTTTAAATCCCTTTGATGTTAGTCATACGCCATTGAGTAAAACTGTTGGCAAAGCAAAAGTTAAACCTGAAGCCCAATCCAATATACCGATCAGAAATAATAGTTTTTTATTTTGGATTTTGATATTTGCACTTGCATTATTTGCCATAGTAATTAATATTAAAACAAATCTCGTTAAATCAGTCTTTAGAGCAGCTTACAATCTCAACTTATTAAAACTTTTCCAGCGAGAAGAGGCAGGTTTTCTTTCTATATTTGTTTTACTGCTTTATTTAATCTTTGCTATTGAGTTAGGTTCCTGGATTTTTATAATTTCATCCAAGCAATTTAACTTAAGCCAAAGTTTAAATCTTTGGCTGTTATTTTTTGTTTTTATTATCGGTATTTACAGTATTAGACACTTTTTTTTATTCTTACTTGGTTTTATTTACGGAATTGAAAAAACTACATCTTTATATTCACTGCAAATTGGATTATTCAACATTATCATTGGCATATTGCTCATTCCTTTCAATTTTCTGATTAGTTTTGGTCCGGAAATAATGCAGGATGTATTTGTACTGATTAGTATAATTTTGGCAGGTTTAATTTACTTATCAAGAATTGTTCTTACCTTTTTTACAGGTGCTGTATACTTAAGCGATAGAATATTTCAATTTATTGTGTACCTTTGCCTCTTCGAAATTGCACCCATGTGGATTTTGATACAAGAACTCAAGACCTTAACAATCTGAAACGATAGTCTTTGTATTCTTAACCTAAACATTGCACATGTCGACTAGTGGTAATATTTCTGCGAGCAGTCAAGATTACGTAGAAAAGTATCAAAAAGTAAAATCACTGCTGATTTCCCAGCCTAAGCCTGTTGATAAATCTCCATATTACGATCTTGAAGAAAAATATAGCCTAACCATTGATTGGAGGCCTTTTATCCATGTGGAGGCTGTAACAGAGAAAGAGTTTAGAAAGAATCGCATCAGTCTTGGAGAGTATAATTGCGTTATTTTCTCCAGTAAAGGTGCTATTGATAATTATTTTCGCCTTTGCGAAGAAACCCGTGTAAAAGTTTCACAAGAAACAAGATACTTCTGTCTTACAGAAGCCATAGCAAATTATCTGCAAAAGTTTATTCTATATAGAAAAAGGAAGGTTTTTGTTGGAAAAAGAGTTATTGAAGACCTCGCACACTATTTTAATAAATATAAAAATGAAAAATACCTGCTTCCGTGTTCAAATGTAGGATCTTCAGAACTAGTTAGCTATCTCAATAAAATAAAGGTCGATCATACAGAAGTAATTATGTATCATACGGTTTCCAGCGATTTGTCTGATTTGAGTGATGTATATTATGATATTCTTGTATTTTTTAGTCCTCAGGGTATTGAATCACTGTTTGAAAATTTTCCTGATTTTAAGCAAAATGACACGCGCATTGCTGTATTTGGAAACACCACATATAAAGCTGCTGTAGAAAAAGGATTATATGTAAATATCAAGGCTCCTACGCCTGAGGTTCCTTCTATGACCTTGGCTCTTGAAAATTACATCTCTAAGTCAAATGGTAATTCCAAGTCAAAATAAATTGATTTTATAAATAGGGGCTGAATATGAACATAAAGTTTATTGAGGCACTTGAAAATGCTTTAAGCAAGCCTTTACCCGGCGTTCAGTCCCAATTGAAAATGGCTTCTACCACATTTGCTGATAAATATCTGACTTTACCGGAATCCTATAAAATCGCCTGTGTGCTCCTTCTGCTCTTTCCAAAAAATAATGAATGGCATTTGGTGTTGATGGAACGAGCGCAAAGAGATGAAAAAGATAAGCACTCGGGGCAAATAAGCTTTCCTGGCGGAAAAATGGAACCTAGTGACCGAACTTATGAAGAATGTGCCCTAAGAGAAACATTTGAAGAAATTGGTGTTCTTCCTGGAAGTATAGGGTTGCTTGGCAATCTTTCTCCACTTTATGTTCATGTAAGTAATTTTTTAGTACACCCCTTTATTGGCTTTACTTCTGAATATCCAAAGTTTAGCTTGCATCAGGAAGAAGTAAGCGCCATCATTGAAGTACCTGTCATGCACTTTATGCATGATAATCATAAAATACAGGTAGATATTGCTATCAGAGATACCGTACTGTCAGAAATTCCAGCCTATACCTTAGAAAATAAATATTTGTGGGGGGCAACTGCCATGATGATGTCAGAATTTGAAGATATTCTAAAAAATATCGTTTAATAACGACAATGTTAATAATTATTAATTTGAATTATTATTAAAATTGAATAAATGATATAAGCAGGAGATGATCACACAAACCAGAATGATTATTTCTATTCAGAAACGCGAGTTCGATAACACCATAAATACTAATACAGTTGTCAATTCCATTTAACTATAAAAACAAATCATGCAGCGCATGATAAAATAAAAATAAACAAATGAAATCGACATGAGTAAAAAAATCATTTGCACACAAACCACAATGATTATTTTGCTCATCAAAGATTCCATTTGGCGTTAAAAACAAATCACACGGAGTGTGATGATCTAAAAAATAAACAAATGAAACAATTTATCATTCAATATCTTTACTTATCCCTTAACTTTGAATAAAATTGGATGGCAATGACTGAAATTAGATTTGGTACAGATGGCTGGAGAGCCATAATTGCAAAAGAATACACTGTTGAGAATGTAGAACGCGTTGCCGAGGGAACTGCTCAATGGATGTTGAAAAGAGGTATGAAAAAAGCAGTGGTTGGATATGACTGCAGATTTGGTGGTGTTATGTTTGCTGAAACCGTAGCCAGTGTTTTTGGTAATTATGGTATTAAAACCATCCTTTCAAATTCATTCGTCTCTACACCAATGGTTTCGCTGGCCGTAGTAAAAACAAAAAGTGACCTGGGTATAGTAATAACTGCTTCTCACAATCCCCCGATGTACAATGGCTATAAACTTAAATCTTCCTATGGCGGCCCAACGGGTCCACAAGATATTTCGGAGGTAGAGTCATTAATACCTGCTACCGCGCTATCTTCTTTTCCTACTGTAAAAGATCTTGTAAATGAGGGGCTTTTAGAATATGCGGATTTGGAAAAAATGTATCTTGATCACGTGAAAGATAATTTTGATCTTGATCTCATTGAAAAGTCAGGGATCATTCTAGCATACGATGGAATGTATGGTGCAGGCCAAAGTGCTGCTAAAAAGATTTTTAAACATGCACACTTTATACACTGTGATTTCAATCCTTCTTTTGAAGGAGTAGCCCCTGAACCAATTTTGAGAAATCTATATAAACTTCAATCTTTAATTCAGCAAAATCCTGGTATAAGCATTGGACTTGCTAATGATGGCGACGCTGACCGAATTGGTCTTTTTGATGATCAGGGAAACTTTATTGATTCCCATCATATTTTATTATTATTACTCCACTATTTTTATTCTTTTAAAAACCTACGGGGAAAAGTAGTTATAACTTTTTCTGTGACAGACAAAGTACAAAAATTAGCTCAGCATTTCGGGCTTGATATAGAAGTGACTAAAATCGGATTTAAATACATTGCCGAAATCATGACTAAGGAAGATATTCTGGTTGGTGGCGAAGAAAGCGGAGGGCTCGCCGTCAAAGGCCATATTCCTGAAAGAGACGGTATATGGATTGGCCTTGTTATTTTGGAGTTTATGGCGTTTACTGGTAAATCTCTCAGCGAACTTATTCAGGATATTTATACATTGGTTGGACCCTTTTATTGTGACAGAGACGATCTCCACTTAACCAATGATCAAAAGAATGATATTATTCAAAAATGTCAGCAAGGATATTTTAAGACAATAGGTTCTCGTGATATTTTACGTACAGAGGATCTGGATGGATTTAAGTACTATGTTTCAGAAGATGAATTTGTAATGTTAAGAGCAAGTGGAACTGAACCGGTACTTAGGGTATATGGTCAAGCGCCTGATTTGATTGCGGTCAGAAAATTAATAGACGAAACAAAAGTAATGCTGCTAAATTCGTGATTTTTTAGTTTTCTAGACTTAATCATGAATACATATAATTAATACTACACTTATGGTATCACCCAAAACTTTTTCCTGTAGCATATTAATATTTGCAGGAATCCGTTTATTTGTTTGATTGGAGCAGTTGTAGTGACCAGTTGTAATCGTCTGATCTGATAGAAACAGATTTATCAGGAATTACAAGATGTCGATGTAATATCTCTTTTATACCTTTTGTGCCTCCGAAATCTCCTCTAAACCAAAAAAAAATGGATGAAATGGTTACCGTATTTGTTTTATCATCATAAACAGATTGCTGTATAAAATATTCCTCTGCCTCAGACAACTGCTGTTGAAGTGCACTCAATCTATAAATACGGATTGGCGGGCAAGATCTTGCACCACAGTTTAATGCAAAGTGCACTCTATAATCTGGTTTTTGTACGCGTAATGACTTCTCTAAGGATGACGGAAATATTTTTTTAACATAACCCATTCCGTAAGGGTGCTTGGATTTTCTCAAAATTCCGTGCTCAATATCTGCAAAACTTAACTTATCCCCAGCAATATTGATACTTTTTGTGTTAAAAAATTCATTTTTATGCTCATATTTCGCAGGGGTTTCCATTAATTGGATTTGAATGTATGCATTATAAATATTTAACCAAAAAACCATTTTTTTTTCATCATCATTTAGCTGTAAACGAATATCGTTCCAACTAGCATTAGCAAGTACTTTTTGAAATTGGTCATCATACTCCTGGTTTATTATGTTTTGCATCATTAATTCTGAAAGTTCTAGAAAGCTTACAGGCGTTGAATGTGCCCGATTTAAATATAAAACCATAAAAGCTGCTATAAAATATTTAACCATAATCATTTTTTGCAATCCTTAAAATGTATGCGAAACACCTCTCCCATATCAATATGATTGTTTTTTTAGACTAAATCCTTCAAGTCCAAAAATTTCACGAAACATGATTTTTTCATTAATAACTACCGTGACAAATATCCATATTCAGTTCTCTGAGGACCAAACAATATGTTTTAACAAATAGTACTGCCTGGCTTTTACATCCATCTTTTTTTAGAAGATTCTACTTTAAATAAAATCTGATTCATCAATGCAATTGCTTCATAATGAGAAATATATGGGATCTTTACTGTTCCAGATGCCGTAAAACAAGATAAACTGGCAAGACTATGTTTTCTTTGATAAGGAGATTGATTCATTCTTACACCCTGTATTTTATAAATAGGAAGTAAGGTGGTTTTATTCCCCCATGCTCCTCCGCTAAGATAAAGCATGTCCAAGTTTAAGTCATAAGAAAGTTTTTTAAATTGAAGATACCTGGAAATCATTAGTATTATTAATATAAAAAATACTACTATTAAATAATGCCATTTAGATAGATAAATACAAAAACCTGTCAGGATTAAACCAAAGACACTTATTATCGTCGCAAATCTTTCAAAATATTTTATACTGACCTTTTTAGGAATAACCCTATTTAAATCAAATGCAGGGTATAACTTTTCCATAACATGATGGACCTCGAGCATGGATACGCCCGGCACCTTAATGGTATCTGCTTGCATGATTTGTTCACTGGATGCCTGTTTCAATGTTAGGTCAACATATTTTAAGTGCTTTTTAAGCAAATTATCCGTCCATAAAATAACTTGAATTTTTTGATCCGAAGCAGCAAGTTCTCTTCTGGTCATTAGCCCAGAAATAATTTTAAAGCCATTATCCGTCCTAATAAATCGAAGATTGAAATACTTGAAGATCGTTCGAAATATAGAAATCAAAACAGAGATGGTAAGGAAAAATATGGCCGTAAAAAGTATTATTTCAAAAGAAAAATCTTCTTGTGGAATTTTGCCTTGGTATTCTTCTATAGCTACTCCTGCCTCCTGAAGCTTTTCAAAAATCCAGAAAAAGAATAACATGATTATACCAATAGATCTCAGGTGATTTTGTGACAATCCAACCTTCATCAGCCTTTTAGGTGATAAAGAAAATATATTGTCTTCCGTCATTTCTGGAAGATTTTCTTGCAGTTTAAAATCCCTTGTTTTATCGTCGGACTTTTGTTCCAATATCAAATTTCGTAAAGCGTTTGCCTTACTTTTACTCAGCGCATAAAATTCAAATTCTGTTTGATCACTTCCTGCCGTATCAATTTTCAGACTTACTACGTCAAACATGGAATGAATAAGGTTTTGCTCAAAATTTATAGTTTGAATGCGTTCGAAAGGTATATTGATACTTTTTCTGGAAAAAACACCTTTTCTTAGTTGCAAAGCATCTTCCTGAACAAAGAAATATGTGTAAAAATAGTTGATTAAAGAAATGATCATTACCACTATAGCCAGCACAATCATACCAACCAGAAAATAACTTTCTTCATCCTCGGGATCTGACTTTCCAAGAAATAAAACTATGATTACCGGCCATATTCTGGAAAAAATTATCCTGACTGTTTTAAAAATAATAATTAAAACAGCAACGTAAGATTGCCTTGAAGGAATAGAAAAATCAATGTTGTTATCCATCAAGAGTCGTTTTTCGAAGAATCACTTCCTTTATTTTATGTGCAACTTCAGGATTTAATCCGGATAGATTAAGGTCGCTTTCGCTTCCTCCAGCTGTATATACCGTCAATTCTGCCAAATCAAACAATCTGTCTAAAGGCCCCTGGTTAATCTCACAATGTTGTACTCGATTAAATGAAACTGCCGTAACAGATCTAAAAAATATTCCTGATCGGTATAAAATATCATGTTCTCGAAGGACATATCCTTGCCAACGCCAACTAAAGTAACTTAATACCACTGATACTAAAAATCCAATTACCCAAGTGATTAGGAATGAATACATATAAACCGGTTTAAGCAATAAATTTTCTATAAGTCCCCCGGCAAAGTAAATCACAAGAATTATGATGAAAATCAGAGATGATGTTAAAATACTTAAATCTCTGTAACCTTTTTCAACATGTTGATAGACTGGTGTCTCCACATCAGGCAGGTCAATGACTGAAATTTCCGGATTTTCAAATTCTATTTCTTCCATTTTTTAATGAGGTTACTTCTTAGTAAAACGAACCAAACGTGCAAGTGTTGAGCCCAATAGCAAATAGTATATATATTTACAGTTATGAGCCCAAATATTCCAACAGACAAGATAATCTTTGATTTTTTCTTATTACATTAGCTGCACAATTTTTTTATATGGTTATCGGAATAATCAAAGAAAGTAATTTCAATCGTGTTGCCTTGGTTCCGGCTTCTTCAAAGAAACTTCAGAATCTGGGCTTAGAAGGGTGGGTTGAAGCCAGCGCTGGTATTAATTCCGGCTTCAGGGATGATGATTATATTGGAAATAATTTTAGGGTTACAGACAGACAAGACATCTTGAGTCATGCAGATATAATTGTAAGCATTTCTCCACTCTCTCATGAGGACTTGTCAAAATTAAAGAAAAATGCCCTGGTTATTTCCATGTATGCACCATATCAGGATGAAAAAGTAACAGAAACCCTTAAATCATATCCCTTGAATTTTATAAGTATGGATATGATTCCGAGGACAACACTTGCTCAGTCTATGGACGTTTTATCATCAATGGCATCTTTAGCAGGTTATAAAGCCGTAATAAAGGCTGCCGAATACTACCTTCATATGTTTCCAATGATGATGACTGCAGCAGGAACTATTCCTCCTACAAGGATTATGGTATTGGGTGCTGGAGTTGCTGGATTGCAGGCAATTGCTACAGCTAAAAGGCTGGGAGCCATTGTAGAAGCATTTGATACGCGCGCCGCAGCTAAAGAAGAAGTGATGAGCCTTGGTGCAACATTTGTTGAAGTGGAAGGTGCGGCCGACGATAGAGGTGCCGGAGGTTATGCTATTCAGCAATCAGAAGAGTATTTACAAAAGCAAAGAGCATTAGTTCAAGAAAAAGCTTTAAAATCTAATATTATTATTGCCACTGCTCAGGTGCGGGGTCGAAAAGCACCTTTACTGGTAACGGATGAAACTATATTACAGATGAAACCCGGGTCAGTAATTGTTGATCTTGCTGCTTCCACAGGTGGTAATTGTGCGTTTACTGAAAACAATAAAGTTATTGTTAAAAATGGCGTTACTATCATAGGAAACTCAGATCTGGCTGATGAATTGTGTGGTGTGGCCAGTACCCTGTTTTCTAATAATATACTTAACTTTCTTCAAATAGCTGTTAAAGATGGCCAATTGTCACTAAATGAAGAAAATGAAATCATTCGGTCTGCATTAATTTCAAAAGTACTTTAACAATGGATTTTTTATTAAATTTAATAACAGAGCAACGGGATTTTATCTTCCTAATTATACTGATGATCATTTTAGGATTTGAAGTTATTTCGAATGTTCCAGCAGTCCTTCATACACCGCTCATGAGTGGCGCAAATGCAATTCATGGCGTTGTTATTGTAGGTGCAATCATTGTAATGGGGCAGGCAGAAAGCGATGATTATCTGGCGCTTACACTTGGTTTCTTGTCTGTTATTCTGGGAACCCTTAATGTTGTTGGTGGTTTTGTGGTTACAGACAGAATGCTAGAAATGTTTAAAAGGAGGAAAAAAAATTGATTAATCTGATTGCTTTAATCTGAATCCAAAAATATATGTCAAACGGACTTTTATCTCTTAGCTATTTGATAGGAAGTGTATCTTTTATCATCGGACTCAAGATGCTTTCCCACCCGGATAGCGCAAGAAAAGGAAATTTATATGCCGCTGCCGGAATGACTTTGGCTATTTTGGCCACCATTTTTCTGTACAAAAATGAAAATGGTCAGGCATTAGGTAATCATTTATGGATTTTTGGCGGTTTGATCATTGGAAGCATCGTTGGTACGTTGGCTGCAAAGAAGGTACAAATGACAGCAATGCCTCAAATGGTGAGTTTATTCAATGGAATGGGAGGTGCCTGTGCTGCTATCATATCTATTGTAGAATTTAACCATTTAATGCATCAAGGAATATCACTTACTGATGAGCCAGTGCTAACATTAACAATTATTGCAGGTTTGGTTATTGGAACCGTATCCTTTACCGGGAGTATGGTTGCATTTGGTAAATTAAACGGAAATATTAACGATCGAACTTTGCCCTTTCAACAAATTTTAAATATTGCTCTTCTGATCATTATAGTGATCATGATGATCGATATGGTAGTTGGATTTACTGGTGTCGAAAGTGCTCAAATGATGCACTTATTGTTGGTGGTTTCAGCTCTATACGGAATATTATTTGTTATGCCGATTGGCGGGGCAGACATGCCTGTAGTAATCTCATTATTAAATTCTTTCACCGGCATAGCTGCTGCTTTTGGAGGGTTTCTGTATGATAACAGTGTTATGCTTACCGGAGGAATTCTTGTTGGAAGTGCGGGAACTGTACTCACTGTATTGATGTGTAATGCCATGAATAGGTCCTTACTCAATGTTATTGTGGGTTCTTTTGGTGGTCAGAAAGCAAGTGGAAGTGTTGGCAGTGATGCGGGTGGTACCTATAAAGAAATTTCCGTAAGTGACGCAGCCGTATTGATGATGTATTCTAAAAAAGTAATTATCGTACCAGGTTATGGCCTTGCGGTTGCTCAAGCACAGCATGTTTGTCATGAACTGGAAAAAGTCCTTGATAGTAATGGTGTAGATGTAAAATATGCGATTCACCCTGTTGCAGGAAGAATGCCGGGGCATATGAATGTTTTGCTTGCAGAAGCAGACGTATCATATGATAAACTCATGGATATGGAAGAAATAAACCCTGAATTTGCTTCGACAGATGTAGTTCTCGTACTTGGCGCAAACGATGTTGTTAACCCTGCAGCAAAATCAGATCCCGCTTCTCCGATATATGGTATGCCAATACTCGATGTTGAAGACGCCGCTCATGTTATAGTCAATAAAAGGAGTATGAAGCCCGGATATGCCGGTATTGAAAACGCATTGTTTTTCAGACCTAAAACTTCCATGCTTTTTGGTGACGCCAAGGATGCCCTTACCCGACTTGTTTCAGAAATTAAAAGTATGGGGTAGCATGCGGGTTAACTATTCAGTGAAGCACTTTATTTTCTTAACTCCTTAAACCCGCTTTACCCTGAATACCACCTGTATGCAGCCAAACAATACTGGAATGCTCAGGAAAATAGTCTTTTGTTAAAAGATCGAAAAATCCATATAATGCTTTGCCATTATAAACTTGATCTATTTTAATGCCCGTTAATGCTTCTTTTTCCGCTATAAATGATAATAATTCTTGTGTATACCTGGCGTAGCCTCCAAAATGATATGATGTATTAAAAACGAGTTGAGCAGTTTTGTCTTCACCGGCATATTTTAGAATTTCGTCTCTCAGGTAATCCGTTTTTAAAACAGAAAAGCTGAGTATTTTCGTATTCGACGGAGCTGCTTTTAAAAGCCCTGCTGCAGTTGTTCCTGTTCCTGAAGCACAAAAAACATAGTCTGGTAATCCCTTTAATTGTACTTGTAACTCAGGTATAATTTCTCCGACTCCAGGTAATGCAAGGTGATTGGCACCACCCTCTGGTATCACAAGTGCACCTGGAAACATATCCATAATTTCTAATACCTCCTGAGATTTTTCCTTTAATCTGTAATTACTCCGACTCACAAAATAAAGCCGCATTCCTTTTTCAATGCACCAGTTAAGTGTTGAATTGTTTAGGTCGGGACCATCACCCCGTATTATGCCAATACTTTGTAAATTAATTTCTTTGCATATTCCTGCTACAGCATGGAGATGATTGGAATATGCTCCACCAAATGTGATTATGGTTTTAATTTTGTTTTGTAATACGTATTCGAGGTTATACTTTAATTTTCGGTATTTATTTCCTGTAAGAACAGGATGAATAAGGTCGTCTCTTTTTACAAAAAGTTTAATTTTTTTTTCTCGGCATATTGGCAGATCAAGGTGTTGTAAGGGGCTGGGAACAATGACACCTATATCTGTAACAATCATTAAAGTATATTTTTACCTAAACCTGGCGTCAAAGATGTCTTTCTGCATGATAACTACTTCTAACAAGTGGTCCGCTTTCTACAAAACTAAATCCTTTGGATAGACCTTGCTCTTTATATTCAGCAAAAAGATCTGGGTGAATATATGTTTCAACGGCAAGATGCATTTTAGTAGGTTGTAGGTATTGCCCAATGGTGAGCACATCACAGCCATGTGCTCTAAGGTCATCCATAATCTTAAATACCTCCTCTTTTTTTTCTCCCAAACCAACCATTATGCCAGACTTTGTCCTTTTTCCGTATTCCTTAGTCCTTTTAATTTGCTCCAGACTTCTTTCATACTTCGCCTGTGGTCTGACTTTACGATACAAGCTTTCAACAGTTTCCATATTATGAGAAACCACTTCCTGCCCTCCACTTATCATTTTTTCAAGTGACTCCCAATTTGCTTTAACATCAGGAATTAGCGTTTCAATCGTAGTTTCAGGAGATATTTCCTTAACCTTTACTACTGTATTATACCAGATCTCTGCACCTCTGTCCTTAAGTTCGTCACGGTTTACAGAGGTAATAACCGCATGCTTTACTTTCATTAAAAAAATGGCTTCCGCAACTCTCCGTGGTTCATCCTCATCATATTCATTTGGTCTTCCGGTCTTTACAGCACAAAATGAACAACTTCTTGTACAAACATTTCCAAGAATCATAAAGGTTGCTGTACCCGCCCCCCAGCATTCTCCCATATTAGGGCAATTGCCACTTTGGCAAATTGTATGCAGTTTATACTCATCCACAAGCGTTCTCACGCGCTTGTAATCTTCACCTATAGGTAATTTAACTCTAAGCCATGAAGGCTTTTTCTCGCGCCCTGGCTCTATCAATTCAGAAATTATTGGTAACTCTACCATATTCGTATAAATGCAATTTGTTAATACTTTCTTTTTCCCAGCTCCAGTGCAGCATATACATTTAAAAATATGGCTGTATTGCTAACCTGTGGCGTTTCAACCATTATTGGTAACTTTCTTATAAATAAATCCCCCATAATTCCAATTTCAATGGACTTGGCAAATCCTTCAAATGCGCCCGGTGATACAAAAAATCCAAATTTTGACTGTGCCCCTGGAATAACGGAAATTTGATTCCAGCCTTTATTAAAAGATCCCCCACCAAACACTGCATTGTAATCTAAAAATTTAGCAGCATTATCATTCGTATATCTTTCTTCTCTTAATTGCGAGTAAACCTGACCATCTTGAATATAGTCGTAAATGAGTTCCAGGTAATAGGGTTTTAGTATAGCAAGTACTGGCCCTACTTCTAAATTATATCCCAATGCTACACCTCTTCTCCTTGCTTTGTCAGATATGAGGCGTTTAATTCCCCTGCCGGCACGAATTGTAAATACAGAATGTTGCTTTCCAAAACGAAATGAGCGGGAGACCTTACCAAATGATACTGGAATATTCCGGTTTTGGCTATATTCTCGAGGATCTCTCAAATATCCTGCCTCCATGGTATAATAAGAGGTCTTATAATATGTATTTATCCTTCCACTGTGGTAAGCAATATTCAATCCGTTGGTATGAACACCAAAAACACCAGTTACTTCCTTTCTGTATATAATACCTTTCCATTCCGTCTCGGCTTGTTTGGGTTGAAATGACTTCTGCGCCTGAATGTCTTTCAGACCAAGCAGTATTACAAAACCAAAAGTTACATATCGGATCATGTGCTATTAAAACAGAAAAGGACTAGATTTGTTGGAATTTAAAACGCTTTAATCCTTTATTCTTCATTTCAAAGATACATCATTTTTTTCCACTAAGATGAGGGCTATAATCTAGGCTCTTGAAAATATTTTTCCTTACTTTTACCTTTATGGCCATTTATATTTGTACAGATCATTGGACTTCAAGATTGACCTATGTGCTAGATTTTATATTTGTGCATATAGGTAAAATGGAATATTTTCCTTGGACTGAAAATATAGCCTTATCAGATAAGGACATTGTTGTGATTTACGGCGTAAAAACTACTTTCAAACACAACAATATTATTAATATCCCTTCATGTGGTATTTTAAATGAAACCGGTGTCCGGCAAATAGAAATTAAAGTATGCAAAGGGCAAAATATGATTCCCTATTTCTTTGATTGTGCAATCTCTAATGAGGAAGATTATCCTTTTGACCTTTTAAGTATGGTTTTTTTTCTTTTAAGCAGATACGAGGAATACTTAAGTCCTGCATATGATGTATATGGTAGGTTTTATGCCAAAAAGAGTATTGCTTATCGACACCAGTTTCTGGAAATACCCATTGTCGATATCTGGGTCAATGATTTACTACATAAAATATATGAAATTGGAAATACGGCTAATATAAAATCAGCATTTAAAATAGCCCCAACAATTGATGTTGACCAGGTTTGGGCCTTCAGATATAAAGGAGTTAAAACCTGGGGAGGATTTTTAAAAGACATATTATTATTCCGGCCTCAGTTAGTCATAAAGCGATTTGCCGTGCTCTTATTAAAGTCAAAAGACCCCTTCCAAACCTTTGAGTGCATGGAGTCTTTATTGAAAAAGTATAATAAATCTGCTTGGTTTTTTATTTTATTCAGTAAAAATCCTTCTAAACTTGATATCAATCATTATAGAAATAATAAAGCTTTTACAGGTTTTTTACTTGGTCTCGCAAAACGACATTCTCTGGGAATTCACCCCTCCATTAAAAGTGGTACACATGATGCAATTCTGGAAGAAGAAGCTATTGCACTTAGCCTGCTGATTAAAAAAGAAATCTCGGCATCCCGATTCCATTATATTTCTTTCCAAATGCCAAAAAGTTACCGAGCTCTTTTAAAAGCAGGTATTAGTCAAGACTATTCTATGGGTTATCCCGAACGCATAGGATTTAGGGCTTCTACAGGACACAGTTTTTACTGGTATGACCTATTTGAAGAAGAGGCAACAATGCTGGAAATTTATCCCTTCCAGATTATGGATGTTACCTTAAAAAAATATATGGGTCTCAGCGCTACGGAAGCTAAAAGCCTTTTACAAAAACATTTAATTCAATGGAAGCAACAAACGCAGTGTATACGATTTATCTGGCACAACTCCTCTTTTGCACAAGAATATGGTTGGAAAGACTGGGAAAAAGTGTTTGAGATGTTATTAGCAGCTGACCATTTACAGCATGAGGATTTCAATGGATAATCTTATCTTTACATTATGAATCGCGAATTGGCATTACTGGAAAAGCTAGAAAAAGATCTCAGTCTAAAACAGCTTCAAATTAAAAGTCTGCTAACTATAACACAGGCCATTAATGATAATGTATCTGCAGAAGGGCTTTTCAATATGTATAATTCTTTTTTAAGCTGGGAAATGGGCGTTGAAAAAATGGCTCTTTTTATTTACCAGGATGACCATTGGGGATGCTCGAGTTTTATCAACTTTGAGGCTGAAACCAGCGAGGAAGTAATTAAAATTCTTCTGACTCACAAAAGACTTCATACCATAAAGGATGGTGAACACCCTATATTATTGGGATTCAATATTATTATACCTGTATTCCATAAGGAAAATCCAATTGCATATGCTTTGATAGGTGGAATTAAGGACAAGGATGATATTTATAATAAAATTCAGTTTATTACAACAATTACCAATATTATTGCCGTAGCCATAGAAAACAAAAAACTATTTAAAAAACAGATTGAACAGGAGCGATACAGAAAAGAAATGGAATTGGCTAGTCAGGTACAGCAATTACTCATTCCTACTGAACTGCCTACGGAGCCATCATTTGCTTTGTCTAAAATTTATAAGCCTCATTTTAATATTGGTGGTGATTATTTGGATTTCATAAGATTTGATAAGGACCGGTTTGCTTTTTGTATTGCCGATATATCTGGAAAAGGTGTTGGCGCAGCATTACTTATGGCAAATTTTCAGGCAATTATTCAAAGTCTAATCTTTCAGTACCGCGATCTTGAAACTTTTGTTTTTGCCCTTAATCAGGCTGTTTTCAGAATTACAAAGGGAGATAGGTTTATTACATTTTTTATCGCAGAAACAGATGTTAAGAAAAAAACTCTGAAATACGTAAATGCTGGTCACTATCCTCCCATCCTTATAATGGGAGATGAGATTAAAAGGCTATCAAGTAGTTGTGCTTTTATAGGAGCATTTGAAAAACTTGAAAATATACATGAAGAAGTTTTGAATATAACACAAGAAACCATGGTACTTTGTTTTACTGATGGTCTTACCGACCTGAAAAATGACAAAGAGGAGTATTTTGGAGATCATTATGTTGAAAATTTTGTTCAGGAAAACAATCGTCTTTCTCCTGAAGATTTTAATCAAAAATTATTACTCGCCATTGATCAGTTTAGAGGCGACCATGAAATTGAAGATGATATTGCGGTACTAACCTGTAAAATCAATTAACTGTGGTTAGATGCTGTCTATAAGTTTTTCTTAGTTGTTTTAAGCCTATTGTATATTGTGTTTTAGGAATTATTGCTTAAGTTTGTATACCTTAAATGACTAATTTGATTTCTAAATCCTTAGTTCAGAAAAATATACCTACGCTTAAACTTCAGCAAACTTGTGCAGAAGTGTCGGATATTTTTAATATTTATTATCTTCCCGTTCTTCCAGTAATAAACAATCATGAATTGCTGGGAATGATGAGCAGTAACATCATTTCGGGCTTTTCGCCTCAAACTCCTATTCAAGAATTGAGTTCGATGCTCCTTAGGGGACATGGTTATGAAGATGAACACATCTTTGATATTATGGGTAAAATGTCACAGTTTCAATTGCCCGTAATTCCTATTCTGGATTCAAACCAGCATTTTACCGGATGTATTACATCTGAAAAATTGATTTATTGTATGGCTGAAAATTATTCACTACAAGAAAACGGCCATATTATTATGCTTGAAGCCGGGGTGAAAGATTATTCAATGTCGGAAATATGTCGAATATTTGAATCTGAAGGCATTCAGGTTATTGGGTCTTTCATAAGCCAAAATGTAAACACCTCTGGAGTAACAATTACCATTAAAACAAATACCCTCGAAACGTTGCGGGTAAGAAATACCCTCGAACGATTTGGCTACAAGTTAATTGTAACTTTTCAGGAAGATCTTTACCAAAACACGCTAAAAGAAAGGTACAACTCTCTTATGCATTATTTAAATGTATAGGTCACACATAGCTTTAATCCTTTTCTGGATATTACTGGTCATCGGCAAGCCATTTTATGCAAACGTCTCATTTCTGCTCATAAATGAAATTAATATTCATGGTGCAAATAAAACAAAGCCCGCTGTTATATTAAATGAGCTAAATTTTAAGCTCCATGATACACTTTATTTAGACGATTTAGGGCATATTTTTGAAGATAATGAAAAACGCTTGCTCAGCACAGGACTCTTTAGTAAAGCTGACTTAAACATTCATCGGTGGAATGACGCCTCGGGTGAAGGAGAAATAATTATAACTGTGGTTGAATCGTGGCACGTATTTGTGTCTCCGGTGATAGAACTGGCAGACAGGAATTTTAATGTCTGGGCAAAAGAGTTTAATTACAATCTACAACGTCTTAATTATGGTTTAAATGCAAGACATCTGAGTCTTTCTGGAAGACGAGATAAACTTAAAGTAAAGTTTCAGACGGGCTACCAAAAAAAAGGTGAATTTTGGTATGATCTTCCTGGTATAAAAAATGGACTTGGGTTAAGTTTTTCGTTCTTCTATGCTGAAAATAAAGAGATAAACGCATATTTGTATCAAAACAGACCCGTATTTTATACGCTTGAAAATGAATCGACATTGCTTCGTCAATGGAAAAGTTATGTAGATTTATATTGGCGTAAAACACCAATTGAAAACTACAAATTGCGCTTTGAATATATACAGGCAGTTGCAAATAATTGGGTAATTCATGATATAAATCCTAACTATCTTTTTGTTGGCAACCCAAGACTTAATTTAATCCGTTTGCAATTGCAATATACTAGAAATCATTTAGTGTATCCTTTATACCCCGAAAATGGATATTATTTAAACCTTCAAATTTCAGGAGACAAATCCATTGGTAAATCCCAATATTTTAATGCATACTTCATATACGAAATGGATATTTACAAAAAGATTTTTCCTCGTCTCATTTTTGGGTCACGAATAAAAATAAAATTAAATGCAACACCTCAAAAAATTCCGTACTACCTAAATCAGGCCATCGGATATCAAGCCAATACTTTGTCTGGCTATGCCTTTTATGCAATCGATGGTTCTGATTTTGGGTACATTAAAAATATATTAAAATTCAACCTGGTCAATACAAATTATTCGCTGGCAAACTGGTTGCCACGCGGATTGAGAAGACAAAATGTACAGGTTTTTTTTAAAGGTTTGCTGGACATAGGATTTGTGCGGGAAAAATACTACAAAATAAATAATCCTTTAGCCAATCGCGTTCTTATAGGTACTGGGCCGGGTATAGATATACTTTTTAATCATCAATATATAACCTCAGTAGATTTTCAAATTAATCACCTTGGTGAAAAAGGTATATATTGGTATGCCGGATTTTCTTTTTGAATAAAGATATTTTTTCAAAAATATATTCCAGCTTCTGAAGATTTAAATAAGCTTTTGAATTGATGTAATGTACTTATATGCTTTGTTTAGTTTAAAACATACTTGCATGTCTAATAATGATCTCATGTATAAGCTAAGGGTCCGTAGTGTTGAACATCTGCTAACGAATAATTAGAAATATAGTCTCCTAATTACTTTGATCGTGTTCGAACCTTTCTTGGAACCGGGTCGGGTCCGAAGCCACCCCATGGATGACATCTTGTTATTCTCCTCAACCCTAAAAAAACACCTTTGAATGGGCCCCATTCTTTTATTGCGTCAATCATATAATGAGAACACGTTGGTTGATACCTACAATTACTTCCCAAAAATGGAGAAATAACCTTTTGATATCCTATGATTGGAATAATGAATAAATATCCAATCAGTTGCATGCATTTAGAATATAATTTAAACACTATAAATGGATACTTTTGATTAATCTAGTTTTAATAATTAAAAATCAATTTAAGTATGCTTCTTCAAAATATTTAGCCTGATCCAGGATAAAAAACCCAACTTGCTTTTTATCCTTTGTAACTACTACAATATTTTTTTGATCATCAAAAATTTCCAAAAACTGCGTGGCTTTAAATGCTAATTTCTGAACATTTGAAAATTCCTGCACCTCTAAATAACAGTAAACTGCCATTAAGTCACTGGTAGTTTCCTTTCCAATATAATCCCATTTTAATGGCTTGCTATTTCGAAGAATTGTTAATCTTTCCCGAAGATATTTTTCAATATTAGCGTCCGCATCAACTGATTCTTTGGCCGTTCCAATATTTTTTACAAAACAGCCTTTCTTTAACAGAGCAGCCTCCAAATCATCTGCGAAAAGATGTACACTGATCTCCAGGCTACCTTTTTGTGAATTATAATTGATTTCTGTTTTGCTTACATGAAAGTCATGAATATCTGCATTCTTTTGATTAAAGCTTACCAGAAGAGTAGAAATCCAAATCCAAATCACATGCACTTTATTAGAACTTGATATTAATCTATAATTCCAAGTTTTGATTTAAGCAGTGGCAATAGATTTTCTGACTCTGCAGCATGCAAAATCATACCTTGGGCTGTATCAAAAATCATGGTATAGTTTCCTTCTTTTCCGACCTTTTCAATTTCCATTTTGACTTTATCCAGAATAGGTTTATAGAGTTCTTGCCTTTTAACTTCGAGTTTGGTTTGAATCTCTCCCTCATACGCCTTTAATTCCTCCTGTTTTTTTACCAATGCTTCTTCCTTTTGCTGCATTTGAACCTTTGATAAGGTGCCATTATTTGCCTCAGCCATGTAGGCTTTGTACTCTGTTTCGAACCGAACGACCATTTCCTCTCCCTTTGAAACTAAGTCTTTTTGCATGGCATCCAGTTGTATGTCTGCAATTTTTAATTCAGGCATATTTACCAAAAGCTCCTGGGTATTCAAAAATCCAAATTTTTGTGCATGCATTGTCGTTGTGGCCAACATTGCCCATGCGGAAAAAATAAAAAAATACTTCATAAAGTTGATTTTAGATAAACAATAATATACATTTTTCAGGAAATTATAGTTCCCTGCGTTTTGTATTTAATAATTAATTAACCTTATTCTGGTTCAAAACCAAGAATTATATTAAACGTTCCATAATCAGTAATTTTTGAGCCGGCAGGAAGTGCCTTATCAAAGCCAAATCCATAGTCAAATCCAAGCAATCCAAACATTGGTAAAAAGACCCTTGCACCAACTCCGGCAGTTCTGTTTAAATCAAATGGATTAAATTGCCTAAATGATCTGTATGCATTACCTCCTTGCAAAAACATCGTAGCATAAATGGTAGAATTGGGATTCAATGAAAGGGGATATCTCAATTCCACGGTATATTTATTAAATATTGGTGCTCCTGAAGCTCCATTTCCTTGAATTTCATTCACTTTATACCCTCTAAGAGCCAGAATTTCCTTTCCTTGTAATCCTGCATTCTGATTTGAAATTCCATCACCCCCCAATTCAAATCTCTCAAAAGGTGACAATCCAAGTTCTCTGTCATATGCCCCAAGGATACCAATCTTTGTCGATGCAGCAACAACAAGTTTATCGATGAGATTATAATACCATTCTGCATTTATTTTCCATTTGTGATATTCCAGCCATTTAAATCTTCTGGCTTCAATCTCATCTTCGACTGCTCTGTCTATCTGTGCCTGTGATGGAGGAGCCCCGGGTCCAAGTTCCTCCTTAAGATTAGTAAGCAGATTTGCATACTCGTCATCCGTCAGCTCGTAAAATCTTTCCTTTCTAAAAAGTGAGTATGGTAATGTGGCCTGCAAACTTAAGGATACTTTACTTCCATTTCTCGGGAAAAGAGGATCACTTACACTACTCCTGGTGAAGGTCTGTTTCAAACTAAAATTATTAAAACTTCCGGTTCTAATACCAAAATTGAAGCCCGTCAAATTGTCTAGCTCTATACGCTCAATATTGAGTGTTGTGTTTGAAGAAAAGAAATCATCCGGCCATTTCAATTGTGAACCCAGGCCAATAAAACCTCTGGTAATGCTAAACTTTCCACTTCCTGATAAGGAATAGTCAAATGCGGTTTTTACAGCGCCTACAGTAAATGATCTGGGTTTATTTCCACCAAGCCAAGGTTCTGTAAACGAGAAATTATATGTTCTAAAAAACCTGGAGTTGGATTGAACCCTGACGGAGAGCTTTTGTCCATCACCCTGAGGTAGAGGACTCCAGGTTGCGCGATCTTTGATATTCCTTACAGAAAAATTATTAAAAACAACCCCAAGTGTACCTATGAGTCCGCTAAATCCTCCATAACCAGCAGATAATTCAAGTTGATCCGATGGCTTCTCTTCTACAGTATATTCTATGTCTACTGTGCCTCTCGCCTGATTTACCGGAGTATTTATTCCCAGGGCCTCTGGATTGAAATATCCCAAATTGATAATTTCTCTCTGCGATCTAATAATATCTTTTCGGGAAAATTTTTGACCGGGACGTGTTCGTATTTCTCTTCTAACAATATGTTCATTAGTTCGATCATTTCCCTTGATAACTACATTTTCGATGGTAAACTGTGGGCCTTCAAAAATCCTCATTTCAAGATCAACAGAATCATTTTCAATCGCTATTTCTGCTGGAACAACTTCAAATGCCAGATATCCATCATCAAGATACAAAGAAGAAACGTCACGACCATCCAGGCTAAATTTTAGCCTGTTTTGAAGAAGTTCCGGATTATACACATCGCCCTTGGATATTCCCAAAACTGCCTGCAACTGCTCTTCCGTGTAAAGCGTATTTCCCTTCCATTTGATGTCCCTGAAATAAAAACGGCGGCCTTCGTCTACTTTTATTTTTATCATAAGCATGCTTTCTTCTCGATAGACAGAATCATGCAATATGATAGCATTCTTATAACCTTCGTTTTGGTAATATTTGATAACCTTTTTAAGATCTTCTTCGTAATCTTTCCGAATAAATTTGGACTTTTTGAATAGGGTTCCTTTTCTTTTAGTTTTTTCCATTTTTTTGCGCAGCTTTTTTGACTTTATGAGCGCATTTCCTTCAAAAACAATGTCCTTAATTTTTACAGAAGGTCCTTGATTTACTGCAAATTCAACCCTTACAGAGCCTGGTCTTTGCTCATCCGGGTATTCATAAACTGATACAGAGACGTCCAGCCTTCCTTTTTCAATATAATATTCCTTTATTTTTCGAATAGCAAGTGCTTTCATGTCTTCTGTGACTATACCTCCTTTTTTTAGGATTTCCTTCACCTGATCATTCAGATCATCTTGTGCGGCTTTTTTCACTCCTGTGTAAGAATATCTCGACAATACTGGCTTTTCGATCAATTGAATAGTAAGAAAAACTGTTTTATCTGAAATACTGTCCTGATATATCCGTACATCTTCAAATAGGCTCAATCTTAAGAGTGATTTCATGGCTTTTTGCAGCATTGGTCCTGGAAGTTGTATTTTGTCTCCCTCCCTAAAACCTGCAATTGATTTAAGCGCGTTCCTATCTCTTGATTCCGCTCCTACTATTCGAATTCCGCCAATTTCATAGGTGTTTTTTTGATTGTAATCAATTATTGTATCCTGATCCGTTTGGCTAAATCCAGGCATTGATGCCAATAAAAAAATTAAAATAGAAATTATTTTGGTATATACATTCATCTTTTTACAAAATCTATGCTTACAAAAGTCTTCTAAGCTAACGTTCAGAATTATTATTTTTAGGACACTAAAATATTCTTTTCTGCTTTAGAAGACTTCATGGAAATTTGCTCGCTTGTTTTTCCAAATCTTCTTTCCCTGCTTTGGAAGTCTAAAATTGCATCGTAGAAGTCTTGTCTCGAAAAATCCGGCCATAAAACGTTTGTGAAATATAATTCCGTATAAGCAGATTGCCATAATAAATAATTACTAATTCTGTGCTCCCCGCTCGTTCTGATCATCAATTCTGGATCAGGAAAATCCTTTGTCGACAAATGTCTGGAAAAAACTTCTGTATTGATATCCTCTTCGTTCATCACTCCAGATTTTACTAGTTTGGCAATTTGTCGTGTTGCTTCAACTATTTCCCATCTTGCACTGTAATTTAATGCAAGTACAAGTGTCATGCCTGTATTACTAGATGTGTCCTCTATCGCCTTTTGGAGCGCTTTCCTGGTATTTTGAGGCAATTTTTCAATATCTCCTATGGTTTGAAGTCTAATGTTGTTTTTGAGTAAAGTTTTCAATTGCTTTCCTACCGTATCAATCAAAAGATTCATCAATGCATCCACTTCAGAAACTGGTCGCGACCAATTTTCTGTTGAAAAAGCATACAAGGTAAGGAATTTAATCCCAAGTTCGGCTGCTGCTTCAGTGACCTCCTTTACCGCATTCACACCATTTTTATGGCCAAATATTCGTGGTCTGCCGTGCGTTTTTGCCCATCTGCCATTACCATCCATGATTACGGCTACATGATTGGGCAATAATTCCAAATTTATCCTCTCTTTTTTCTGAAGCATTCCATTGTGCTTTTAAAAGCGTGCAAATCTATAAAAATAACGTGAAAGTATTAATATATATTTGATTTCTTAGCGCTAATATGGCTGGTGACAAATATAATCTAATTCAATAGTATTTTAGGCTTCTTTCATGCAAATTTAATCTTTTTCAAAGCACCAAACCAACATATACTCATCTGTACGTTTTCCGGAAACCTGATAAGTCCGCTTTAAAGTATCCAATATTAATTCAGCTTCAAAAGTATTCCAGTCTTTTTCAATGCGGTGTGGTGGTAATATAATATTCTGAGAAAAGTCAACTCCTTTTTTACCATAGGCCTTATAAATCGCCTCTTTTGCACCCCAAAACAAGTGTAAAATGTCGATAAGTGATTCACTACTTTTTGCCCATTGCCATTCCCGCTCACTTAAAAATTTAGGTCCGATACGCTCTATTTTCGAAACAACGAGCTGAATATCAATACCAACGGGACGCGAAGCACATATAATTGCAGTTCTGTGATGAGAATGACTTATCGAAATATGGCCATTATAATCCAATAAAAATGGTTTTCCTGCGTCATCTTTTAAACAAATTATTTTCAGAGGTTCACTAATTACCCTATTTAGCAAATATCGCGCACTAAGCCATTCGAGTTGTCTGCCTCCCTTGAGGTTTTTAATTTCAGATTCTTCTTTCGGATGTAATTCTATACGATTCAGAAAAAAAGACGCTTCCTCTTCGATTTCCCAAATTCCAATAAAACCATCATTTTGTGGTAAAGGATATAAATCAAGCAGAGGCATATAGCAAAAATTACGTTTTTAAACCCTTAAGTTACTTGGATTGTTTTGCATCTTTATAAAATTATTCCTTTGGAAGTACTTGCTCATCAAACGCTAGAAGGACATCGTGGGACAATTTACAGTTTGTTGCACATTGCTGCTACCGACACTTTAATATCAGGAGGTGGTGACGGATGGATTGTAGAATGGGATTTATCTGACGTATCCAAAGATGGAAAGTTATTGGCAAAGGCAGATGCAACTATCTTTGCCATGACGTTATTGACAGACCTATCTTTTTTGATAGCAGGGGATATTAATGGGCAAATTTTTCATATTGACCTAGTGAATAAAAAAATCCTTAAAAGAATTAAACTTCACAACGGAAGTATTTTCGCGCTTGCCTCGAGAGGAGAGGATATTTTATCTTGTGGTGGTGATGGATATCTCGTCATATCTGATAAACATACCGGACGACCTAAGACTTCTATTCAGATTTCGGCGAAATCTTTGAGAACATTAGTAATTGTTGATGATAATGCCCTTATTGGCGCCTCAGATGGTCATATTTATAAATTTTGTCTACATACATACCAGCATAACGTATTGGTTTCAAATGCTCACCTATCAAGTATCTTTTCCTTATGTTTTGATGGCCAAAATACTTTGTATTCTGGTGGAAGAGATGCGAGGCTAATAAAATGGAAAATAGCTGAAGTGCCCGCGATGATTAATGACATTAACGCACATTGGTTTACCATAAATAATATCCTGTATATATCTGAATTGGACATCATAGTGACTGCTAGCCGCGATAAAAACATACGGTTCTGGTGTGGTCGCGAACTCACGCTGCTAAAATCCATAGATGTATTAAAAGGCGGTCACATTAATTCGGTTAATGTTAGCCTTTGGGTTCCGGAAGCTAATATGCTCATATCCGCCAGCGACGACAGGACAATCAGACTATGGAATGTAAGCCGGTGATAGTCTTCATCGCTAGCAATCGTTTGCCATGAATTTTTGTTATAAAAAGGTTATTTTTACCTCATAAATCATTTTTCATGATACTAACGGATAAAGAGATTCAGAAAGCCTTGGCTTCTGGTGACATTGTTATTGATCCTTTCAGGGAATCTTCTCTTGGTACAAACTCGTATGATGTTCATTTGGGAAGATGGCTTGCCATATATGAAAACAGAGAGCTTGACGCAAAAAAACACAATAAAATTGAATATTTTGAAATAGGTGAATCCGGTTTTGTACTTCAACCCGGAACATTGTACCTTGGGGTTACTGAAGAATATACGGAAACCCATCATGCCGTACCTTTTCTGGAAGGTAAATCCAGTGTTGGTAGGCTTGGTATTGACATTCATGCTACTGCCGGTAAAGGAGATGTTGGTTTTTGCAACACGTGGACGCTGGAAATTAGTTGTGTTCAGCCCGTGCGCGTCTATGCAGGAATGCCTATAGGGCAGTTGATATATTTTAAAGTTGATGGTGAAATTCAACATTATTATCACAACAAGCCCAATGCAAAATATAATGCACGAACCGATAAACCGGTTGAAAGCATGATGTGGAAAAATAAATTCTGATATTGTTAAACCCTAGTATGGATCAAAAACTTCATATTCTATGTGTTTCCCGCTATTTTAAAGGGGTTGATTACATTACTACCGCTGCGAAAGAGGGACATAGTGTGTATCTGCTTACTTCTAGTAAACTGAAAGAAGAAGACTGGCCCTGGGCTTTTATTTCAGATTGTTTTTACATGGAAGAAGATAATGAGGGAAAATGGAATCAGCAACATCTAATAGACGGCCTTGCCTTTGTCATGCGTAAAATCAAATTTGATATTTTTACCGCGCTGGATGATTTTGATGTAGAACATGTAGCCATGTTGAGAGCATATTTCCGCATCCCTGGTATGGGTGAATCTACGGCTCAATATTTTAGGGATAAGCTTGCCATGCGCATCAAGGCAAATGAATCAAGTATACCTGTACCGGAATTTACATCTCTTTTTAATGATGCAGAAATACAGCGGTTTACAGATAATGTACCTTTACCTTGGCTTATAAAACCAAGAATGCAGGCTTCGGCTACAGGAATACGAAAAATTTATAACGCTGATTCATTATGGTCAGTCATCAATGAACTTGGGGAAAAAAGGCATGAATATTTACTTGAACGTTTTGCTCCAGGTCAGGTGTATCATGCGGATGCATTATGTTTTCAAGGAAAAGTAGTTTTTTGTAGTATTAGTAAATATTTGGACACTCCTTTTGATGTAGCTCATGGAGGAGGTATCTTTCGTTCAGTAACCCTTGATTCCGGCCAGGATGAATATTCTCCCATTAAAGTTTTAAACGAGCAAATTTTGTCGACTTTTGGGCTTCAATTCAGCGCTACACACACTGAATTTATAAAATCCACAGAAGATGGATCTATTTATTTTTTAGAAACAGCCTCGAGGGTCGGTGGTGCTCATATAGCTGAAATGGTTGAAGCGGCGACAGGGGTAAATCTTTGGTCTGCATGGGCAAAACTAGAGATTTGTGCCCGTTTAAATAAGCCTTTTTTACTTGACCATTCTTCTCATTTTCCAGCAGGAATTATTATATCCCTCTGCAAAGACGAATTTCCCGATACTACTTCTTTTGATGACCCTGAAATATGCTGGAGATTGCATAAAAAACACCATATTGGATTTATTATCAAATCTCCTGACAGGAATAGGGTACTCGAAATACTGGAAAGATATACACAGCAAATTAAGAAAGACTTTCATGCCAGTTTACCTGCTCCTGATAAACCATCTAATTAACAGTATACCAATAAAGCTATTCAATAAGATCGAGGCTCATTCTGTCTCCTCTCTTCAAATCCTGTTTTACTTTTTTACCTAAAATAAGCTTGTAATATTTTGGATGTAAGCCAAATCCAGGTCTGATACTACGCACATTTTGATCATTGACTATTCCTCCCTTAGGTATGTCCTCTACTACATAAATTGACCGACTAAAGTCTTTTCCACTTGCCTGTTTTGGTGTAAGAGTATAATCTACCACTCCAATTGCCAGTTCTGCCTCACGAACTGCTTTGACCATTTCTGTAAACTCCTTCTCATTCATCGAAAATGAAGCATCCGGGCCTCCGATTGATCTGTCAAGAATAAAATGTTTTTCAATAATACTGGCCCCAAAACAGGTAGCCACTATTGGAACCGTACTTCCCATAGTATGATCGCTAAGGCCTGTAATTACGCCAAATCTTTCCGCCATATCTTTTATCATAATCATATTAGCTTCCTCTAATGGTGCTGGATAACTGGAAGTACATTTAAGAAGTGCAATGTTATCATTTCCCATCTTTTTACAAGCTTCCACAGCAAGTCTGATATCTTCCTCTTCGGCTATACCTGTAGATATTATTACAGGTTTACCCTTGGAGGCTACATATTCAATTAAGGGAATATCTGTAATTTCGAAAGAGGCTATTTTATATGCCGGAACTTCCAGGTTTTCCAAAAAATCTACCGCCGTTTTATCAAATGGTGATGAAAAACAAATCAAGCCTTGCTTTTCTGCCTCATCAAACAGCGCTTTATGCCACTCCCAAGGCGTAAATGCTTCCTGATACAGATCATACAGATTTTTACCTTCCCAAATTGTTCCTTGAATTTGAAAATCCTGATTTCGAACATCAATGGTTATGGTATCTGCGGTATAGGTCTGAAGTTTAATGGCATCAGCTCCCGCTCTTTTTGCTCCTCTAATGGTCTCAAGTGCTGTTTGCAGGTTTCCATTATGATTGGCCGATAATTCAGCTATAACGAATACGCTGCAGTTCCTTCCTATTTCTGTTTTGCCTATATGCATTTGTTATTTTTTATTAGCAGTAATACATATTTTTTTGACCTTAATCATTAGGTCTGATTATGTTAAGTTATCAGCATATATATGCTGCATTAAACTTGTTTCTCAAATGTTATCACGGATTCTTTTTGATCCTTAATCAAATACCCTAATTTTTCAAATATATAAACTGAAGCTTTATTTTCATTAAATACTTCTCCGGTGAATACATTTATATTCTGATTTTCTTGTAAAAGCTTAGCCATACCCATTTGAAGTAATTTAGTGCCAAATCCTTTCCCATGAAACTCAGGTGCTAACAAATAGCTTATCATAGCTTTGTTTTCCGAAACATCAAAGCGTATTGAACCTGCTTCCTGCCCCTCAATAATAAAGATATAATAAAAACAACCTGGGTCTGACATTTTTCTTTCAAACCAGCGTACATGCTGTTCAAACGTAATTTTGTCTTTTGAAAAAGAAAATTTCCTTACGTCGGAATCTGTAGCCCAGCAATATGTAACCTGTAGATCTTCCTGTACCAACCTTCTTAAAAAAACACCTTTCGGGAACATACTATGAATGACAACATCAATATATTTCCCATTGTAATAACTGTGTTCTTTCAAAATTGCTTCCTGTCTCATTCCTGACGACTCCAATGCTTTATATAGATGAGGTCTTAGGTCAAAGGCCCAAGTATATATCTTATGTAATCCCAGGTGACTAAATGCCACATCTGAAATTAATGACAACCAATTCTTCCAATGATCGGAGAAATAATTCTCTTCCAGACTGGTGTCCATGATAAAGGAAATTTCTGCATTTCTGTTTATTTCAGATTCTTCAGGTGATTCTTCGTTGGAATTATTAAAAGATGCAAATATTCT
>JAUMBJ010000113.1:0-19617 GCA_032115755.1 Saprospiraceae bacterium | reverse complement strand
TAATGTACTGCTTTACCACTCAGATTCATGAATGTATTTGGTTTAAGAAAATAAATAGTTCTTCCCTTATATTTAGTTTCTGCAATATATCCTAGTGTGTCCAGCCGGAACGATCCCTCCAGCGTTTTAACCGCAAAATCAACAATATCAAAACCAATATTGTGACGAGTGTGCTCATACTCTAAACCTGTATTTCCAAGACCTACAACCAAATACTTCATAACTTGATGAAAAGGATTTTATTAACGGATTACTTTTAGCATTAGGCAAATTGTGCGCCATGATTTATAATAAATCGTTCTTTATAACGAATTTTCACAAAAATCGTTCGGGCAATTTTTTATATTTATATAATATTGTGTGATATAATCTACATCATTATGTCTGCGGACCAAAAGGATAATACATATGACTATATCATCATTGGAAGTGGATTTGGTGGGTCTGTATCCGCACTAAGGCTGGCGGAGAAAGGATACCGTGTGCTCGTAGTGGAGAAAGGAAAATGGTTTAAAGACAAAAAAGATTTTCCAACAACTACCTGGAACTTAAAAAAATGGTTTTGGCTGCCAGGACTTGGGTTCCGGGGATTATTCAAAATGACTTTTTTCAGGCATATTGTTGCGCTGAGTGGTGTTGGCGTGGGTGGCGGATCGCTGGTATATGCCAATACCTTACCCATTCCAGATTCTCCTTTTTTTAAAACAGGCTCATGGAGTTCCCTCGCAAACTGGGAAGAATTATTAAAACCATATTATTCAATTGCCCATAAAATGCTTGGCGTACAAGTTCATCCATACTCAAGTCAAAGCGATAAAGTGATGCATAACCTGGCCAAAAATTTGGATGTCTTGGACCATTTAAAACCCACTGAAGTTGGGGTATATTTCGGTTCTCCAGGAAAAACCGTATCCGACCCTTATTTTAATGGTGAAGGTCCTGACAGAACCGGATGTATACTTTGCGGGGCTTGTATGCTGGGTTGTAGATATAATGCCAAAAACACGCTGGATAAAAATTATCTCTTCCTCGCTCAAAAACATGGAGCGAAAATCCTAGCAGAACACGAGGTCGTCGATATTAGTCCCCGGGATAGCCATGGGGAAGGCGGGTATATAGTCACATTAAAGCCTTCCTTTTACTGGTGGCGGCGCTCCAAAAAAATTAATGCGAAAGGTATTGTCTTTTCAGGTGGCGTAGTTGGAACCGTTCCCCTCTTACTAAAGCTCAAAAATAGCGGACTTCCTTTTTTGTCTGATAAAGTTGGTGCTGGGATACGCACAAATTCTGAAAGTCTGGTAGGAATTACCTCTTTTGACAGGCGTGCTGAGTTTTCTGATGGTATTGCCATAGGATCTATATTAAAAATCGACACACACAGAAGCGTGGAGCCTGTAAAATATCCTCGCGGATCAGGATTCTGGCGATTGTTTATGGCGCCTATGGTCTATGGAGATTCTTTTGTAAAAAGATTATTCCATATGCTTTGGGATTTTTGCAGCCGTCCAATAAAAAATTTAAAAGTTTTTTTCATAGACGACTGGAGCAGAAGAACATTGATTATGTTGTATATGGAAAGTATTGATGCTACGCTTAAGTTAAAAAGATCCCGGAACGGTTGGATTTCAAGTGTATCAGATGAAGGAAAACCACCTACGGCATTTAATGCCAAAGCGCGTGAAGTAGCGCATGAAATAGAAACCATAATCAATGGAAAAGCTATGGTGATGAGCACCGAAACACTTTTTGGAATCCCAACAACAGCCCATATTCTGGGTGGTGCATGCATGGGAGAAGATGCTTCTGCTGGTGTTATTGATAAATACAATAGGGTATTCAACTATAAAAATATGCTGGTATGTGACGGAAGTGCCATTTCTTCCAATCCCGGAGTTAATCCAAGCCTGACTATAACCGCTATTGCGGAGCACGCCATGTATCATATTCCTGAAAAAAAACAGGCTTAGTTTAGACTCAGATTATGACAGCCAATTCTCTGGGTGGGTCTGCCACAAGTTTTCTACCGGAATGGTTTTTTGCTCTCCTGTAACCATGTTTTTTAAAGAAACTGTTTGGCTGGCACATTCTGCCTCTCCTATGATGGCAACGTAAGGTATATTCCTATCATTGGCATATCCAAGTTGCTTTTTCATTTTGGCGGGTTCCGGATATAAATCTGATGCAATTCCAGCCTTCCGTAGTTGTGTAAGCCATAAAAAGGCTTTCTGATGACTCTTTTCATCGAGTGCTACCATCAATAAACGAATATTTTTCTCTACATCCTGAGGAAATAGATTTAATTCGTGCATGACATCATATATACGCTCTGCGCCAAAAGAAACCCCTACACCGGAAACTCCTGGCATGCCAAAAGTTCCTGTAAGGTTATCATACCTGCCGCCACCACCTATACTTCCCATACTAAATCCGGGATAAGCCTCTGCATCTATTACCACCTCAAATATACATCCTGTATAGTAATTTAGTCCCCTTGCCAGAGTGATATCAAAGGACAAATTATCAATCGTATTTTCAAGATACTGGTAAACCATATCTATTTCTTCAATACCCTTAATCCCTGTTTCCGTGTTTTTCAGGACATCTTTAAGTTCACTGTGATGTTTAACTTTAAGTACTTCAATCACTTTTTCTGCGGTATCTTGCGTAATTCCTCTGTTGATCATTTCCTGCAATACTCCCGGGTAGCCTATTTTATCAAGCTTATCAATGGAAATTGTCATATCGATAAACTGTTCTGTTATTCCAAAGGCTTCTGCAAGGCCAAATAAAATTTTTCTATTATTGATTCGAATGTTTACCTTAATACCAAGTTTTTTGAAAACCTGATGATAAATCTGCATGAGCTCTGCTTCATACATCAGGGATTCAGATCCCACTACATCGACATCACACTGATAAAACTCCTGATAACGTCCTCTTTGAGGTCGATCTGCCCGCCATACCGGTTGTATCTGATATCTTTTAAATGGCAATTGAATGTTATTTCTGTACATCACCACAAATCTCGCAAAGGGCACAGTAAGGTCATACCGCAATCCTCTTTTTGAAATTTGAGCGATAAGTTTGGCCGAATTTTTTTCTTCTAGCAGAGAGGAATCAACATCTTGTAAAAAATCACCATTGTTCAGTATTTTAAATAAAAGTCGGTCACCTTCTTCACCATATTTTCCAGTTAGCGTTTGCAGAGATTCCATTGTGGGCGTCTCTATAGGTAGATATCCGAATGTGGTAAAAACTTCTTCTATCACAGAAAATATATATTTTCTGCGAAAAACTTCAGAAGGCAAAAAATCTCTGGTTCCTTTTGGAATCGAAGGCTTACTCATGTTATCCTGATTTGACAATATAAACCCTAAACCTTCAGATTGTTTAAATATTGATAACTGTTTACAATACTTTCCATAGCCGTACCCTTTCGAACAGCATCCTGTTCCACATAAAAATACTTCATACCACTTGCCTTTCTAAGGTTGAAAACTTCCTTCCAGTCTATACTTCCTTTTCCAACTGTTTCAAATGTTTTATCTGCATCGTTTGACATATCTTTTACGTGCCACAATGGAAATCTGCCTGGGTATCTGTCAAAAAAATAATTGGCGTTATATCCTGCTTTTTTAATCCAAAAATGATCCAGTTCAAATTTTACCAATGCAGCATCTGTTTCATTCAAGAAAATGTCAAAAGGAACTTGTTTATCTATTTTCACAAATTCAAAATCGTGGTTATGGAAAGCAAACGTTAATCCAAAAGATTTGGCTACCTCACCACAGGAGTTGAACAATTCAGCAAGTTTCTTGTACTGATCTATTGTTTTACGTTCATCTTCTGTCAAATAGGCACAAACAACATATTCCTGTCCCATATAGGCTGCATCTTCGCAAAATGCTTCCCAATTATTGACCATGGTTGCTTTTTGAGCTGGATTTTGCTGCCCTGTACCCGTATGACCACTTTTCATCGTCAGGCCATTGTCCATAAGTAATTTTTTAAATTCTTTTTTGGACATTCCATAAAATTTTCGCTCCGTATATCCAGCACACTCTACATCTTTGTAACCGATACCAGCAATTTTACGGATGGTTTCTATAGGATTCTTTTGCATATCGTCCCTAACGGTGTATAGCTGAATTCCTATTGGGCCAATAAGTGCCTCTTTCCTTTTTTCATCTTGCGAAAATGTGTTACCCGCTATAAGCCCTGAAAGAGAAAAAAGAGCTGAATTTCTTAAAAAATTTCTTCGCTTCATGGTACTATACTGTTGAAATTATCAAAGGACTAATGTACATCATTTTTTACCTGCTGCCATGACTTACTATGATTAATTTTAACCCTATTATGGTTTATTTTCCGAATGAACGTTGTCAAATAATGGCGTGTCCGCAATTATTTACCTATTTTTGTGCTATTATTTGAGCCTATTGTAAATATACAGAATGATGTGGCAAGCGCTCATTTGTGAATCATAAAATATTGTTTTTTACCAATTAACGGTTTTACTAAGCATCTCTCATATAAAGCGCAAGCCAGACAAAATAAACTCATGCAAGGAGAAATATCCGCAAATGATCTTGACGTTGGGGTAAAAGCTAGAATTGTGTCCCTGGACAATACTTCGATTACATCTAAATTAATGGCTTTGGGCGTCCTCTCCGGAAAAGTGATTGAAAAAATTCAGAAGGCTCCTTTTGGAGGAAGTGCCTGTTTTCGCCTTGACAATCATTTATTGGCACTTAGAAACGAAGAAGCTTCCTCCATAAGAGTTATGACAGAAAAGGGATAAAATGATGTATAAAATCGCCCTTCTAGGCAACCCAAACTCAGGAAAATCCTCCTTGTTTAATGTGTTAACTGGATTAAATCAACGCGTATCCAACTTTCCTGGAGTTACGGTGGAAAAAAAGTCTGGTCGATTAAAAGATGTTCCTTTTGATATAGAACTGACCGATCTTCCGGGCACCTATTCTCTTTTCCCCCATTCAACAGAAGAAAAACTGGTTGTTGATATTCTGATGGATACAAAACACGTTGTATATCCGGATTTGGTTTTGTATGTCGCTGATGCAACCCAGCTAGAAAGACATTTGCTACTTGCGACACAAGTATTGGATTTAGGTTTGCCAATGATTTTTATTGTCAACATGATCGATCTTGTAGCATTTCCTCCTGACACTATTGCGTTAGAAAAATTTTTGGGTTGTCCTGTTGTATCTCTTTCTGCCAGACATCCCAAAACTGCCGGACCACTTTTGGAGATGGTACATCGCTTCTTTACGGTCAATTCAGGTTTGCATCCCATACACAAGCCCATATATGAACTTCCGGAGTCAATGCTTCCTTTATTATATACCGTCAAAGAAGAAATGAAAGAAGCAAATCTGTATAGGTGTAAACTGATATGTCATCATACCGATTGGCTTAAAATCGCCAGTCCTCATAAAGCTTATCTTAAATCAAAAATGGTAGGTGCTGGTTTTGAAGACATAAAACACCAGGTGACCGAAGTAATGGAGCGGTATACCATGATTACAAATACGCTCCAAAAAATATATCCGAGCCAGACAGACATTCAAAACATCAACGACTCTAGTTTGAAAATCGACGGAATTCTTACACATAAGTTTACCGGTCCTCTTATTTTTTTTAGTCTGCTATTGTTGATTTTTCAGTCTGTATATTCGCTGGCCACTTATCCGATGGACTGGATAGAACTGTCGTTTTCATCATTGAATGCTTTTTTGTCAGAGGTACTTCCTCCTTCATTCTGGACGTCTCTGCTCATGGATGGTATCCTTGCAGGATTAAGTGGTGTGCTGGTCTTTGTTCCACAGATTGCGATCTTGTTTTTTATGCTTACTCTACTCGAAGAATCCGGGTATATGAGCCGAGCCGTATTTATGTTTGATCGAATCATGCAAAAATTTGGAATGAATGGCAGGAGTATAGTTTCGCTAGTATCCAGTGGTGCCTGCGCCATTCCTGCAATTATGTCCACAAGAACTATAAGTAATCCAAGGGAAAAACTGATTACTATCCTAGTGAGTCCACTAATCTCCTGTTCAGCGAGACTGCCTGTTTATGCAGTGCTTGTTGGATTTGTGGTTCCAAATATTAGTATTTTTGGTGTTTTCAATGCCCCTGGCCTGGTTTTTATGGGGCTTTATTTACTGGGCATTGTTGCCGCATTGATGAGTGCCCTGGTTTTTAAAAAAATATTGAAAACGCATGATGTATCATATCTTATTATGGAATTGCCACAATATAAGACGCCTATTTGGAAAAACGTTTGGGTGGCTGTTCAGACCAAAGTGTGGTCATTTATCTCCGAAGCCGGAAAGGTTATTTTGTTAATCTCTGTTGGTCTTTGGTTCCTTGCCAGCTTTGGTCCGGAAGAAAAAATTTTGCTCGCAGATCAAAAAGCAGAGCAAGAAATCATTTCGAAAAACCTTTCTAACGAAGAATCCTTAAATTTAAAAAGCAGCTACCGGCTTGAAGCATCCTATGCCGGCATAATGGGAAAATGGATAGAACCGGCTATCAAACCACTTGGTTTCGACTGGAAAATAGGCATTGCATTGATTACATCATTTGCAGCCAGAGAAGTTTTTGTTGGCACGATGGCCACCATTTATAGTATTGGCAATACTGATGATACTGCTACTGTCAGAGAAAAAATGAAAGCTGAAAAAAAAGCAGATGGTATAAGCCAAGTATATGATCCTCCTACAGCTCTCGCATTACTCATCTTCTATGTTTTTGCTATGCAATGTATGAGTACCTTGGCTGTTACACGCAAAGAAACAAATAGCTGGACTTGGCCGATTGTACAATTTGGTTATATGAGTTTTTTAGCCTGGACTGGCGCCTGGCTAGCCTATCAGATGGCATCGTATATTTTGAATTAAAACCTTTGATACTCAAACAGCATATCGTTAAGTTTGACTTGATATTAAAAATAGCTTGCCTTTTCGGAGTAATAGTTTAACTGACAAAAGTTTAAATTTTAAGAAATATTTTCTTCCTGTACATCAAATGAATAGGAACAAAAATCAATGCTGTGTATGCAATAGCATAAAGTAATGAAGCAAACCTGCTGTCTATTGCCCACGACATATACAAATTCATCCATGCTTCCTTAATTCCGGGAAAGGTTTCAGATTTCATCACAAAGACAGACGATAGCGTACTTGCTAATACGTATGCCGTAATGGCATTGCAACCAAAAGCCCTTGCCACGTAACTCCATTTTACAAAGCCTTTGATTTCCACCACGAGATATATAACGGAGAAGGTCATTGCAGCAAGACCTGAAGTATACAGAACATAGGAGCTTGTCCAAATATGCTTGTTGAGCGGGAATTCCCAACCCCAGATGACGCCAGTAAAATACAGCGCATAGCCATACACAAAGGACCAGGTTACTTTTTGATAAACTTCACGATACTGCTGAAAAATGGCGTAAAAAAGCATTCCTGATATTCCGGAAACTATTGCGGGAAATGTGCTTAATATACCCTCAGGATCCCATGTTTCCTGCCATAGATAACCGGGAAGGTATTGAAAATCTACAACATTTGCCCAGTTTTTCTCCGGCACAGATAAATCTGGACTCCCTATGCCAGGTATAGGCAAGTAACATATAACTAACCAATACGCTATCAATAAACATATTCCAGAATACATCCATTGTCTCCATGATGTATTTAAATATAATAGGGCGCATGCCAAAAATACCGCTGCTATCCTAGGAAGAACTCCAACCCATCTAACTTCTGTAAAATCAAATTCCGGCCAAACCCATAAAAATATACCCAATAGATATATTATCAGGCTTCTTGATAATATCTTGTAAATCAATAATATGCGGTTGGTTCCCGCTTCCATTCGAGTCGACAGAGCTACGGATACAGACATGCCCATGGAAAAAATGAAAAACGGAAATATTAGGTCAGCAAATGTAACTCCATTCCATTGGGCGTGTAATAAGGGTGGAAATACATGAGACCAACTACCCGGATTATTGACAATAATCATTCCGATAATCGTAAGTCCGCGAAAAATATCTAATGAAAGTAAGCGACTTACTGTCGTTTGGGAAGCTGCAGCGTTGATTGACATAAAATAAAGATTGAGACTGCTTTTTCCAAAGGGGCTTCTTTCAGACAAGCGCGTAAGTGATCTAATTGTCAAACCTACTATAAATCTTCGTTATATCAGAAATTTTTATAAAAATAAATATTGTCTGTCTATGTTTTGACTATATTTTTTAAAATAATTATAAATATTTATAAAACAAAATATGGTTTTTTTGTTTTTATTCATTTTTATACTTTGTTTCAAGTCCATTATTGAAAACCTTTTTTTAATAGTCTAATTAATTCCTCTTTTTTGTTTCTTGAAATTTGTAGTTCAAGTCCATTTTCCAGCACCAAAATGTTTCCGGATTCTATATACCGTGCATAATCAAGGTTTACAAGATAGGACTTATGCATTCTGTAGAACGGTAAAAAGTTTAACTGTTCTTCATACTGTCCAAGGGTTTTAGAAGTAAACAAATATGGCTTTTGATGCAAATGTATCCTCGTATAATTTCGTTCTCCCTCAATATAAATAATATCAGATAAAGTAACATATTCCCTTCTGTCACTGAAACGGACTTCCATCCGCAATTTCCTTTTATCCTGTTCCTTAATTCCCTCTGATAGCGTTAGGAAGTTTGGCGGAAATATTTTTTCTCTCTGCGGCATTCTTTCAATGGCATCCTTTAACTCATCCGGATCCACCGGCTTCAATAAATAATCGAGGGCTCCCAATCTCAATGCTGTAATTGAATAATCAGAATATGCTGTAGTAAAAACAATATGGCCTGTCCAATTCTTCATTTGACGGATGACTTCAAGTCCAGACATTTCAGGCATCCTGATATCAATAAACAATACTTCGGGCTTAAGCAGTTCTACTTCCTTTATTGCTAGTAACGGTGATGTGTTTTCACCAATGATTTCTACATGAGGTAAATAAAGCTGTAATAGCATTTTGAGCGACTGTATCGCCAGCGGTTCATCATCCAAAATATAAACCCTTATCATCTGTAGTCAGTATAGATAAATTAATAATGGTTTCATATCCGCCGGAGGAAGGTAAATTAGCTTGCATCATATTCTTATTTTGATGTAACATGCTCCAACTTTGAAGACGCTCCCTGACAATCATAAGTCCTTTTCCAGACTCCAGTTTTTGCTGAAATCCTCCCGGATCCTTACCCTTTCCATTGTCTTTTATAATAATTTCCATTTCATTTGTATAAGTTCCTCGGATTATTATTTCAATCATGCAATTGTCCTGCCTTCCTGAAAACCCATGCCAGATACTATTTTCTACAATGGGCTGTAATATGAATGTGGGAATAATGGTATTTTCAGGATCTAAACTTTCATCTATTGTAATAATCAAATCAATTTCCTTTGAAAACCTCAGCGCTTCCATTTGAATGTATTCTCTAACAAATTGTAATTCCTTATACAATGTAATTCCCGAATGTTCGCTCTGTTTAAAAATATGATGAAGTAATTTGGAAAACTTAGCTACATAAAATACCGCCTGATTATAGTTTTGGCTTAAAATCAACGATTGCAAACTGTTTAGTGCATTCATCATAAAATGTGGGTCCATTTGATTTTGCAACGCCTGTAACTTCCACGCCTGCATATCAGTCTCCTTTTTTCTAATGATATCTTTTTGGTCTTCAAGTATCTGCTGGTTGCGTAATAATTTAATTTTTTGTGCCGCTATTGAGGCAATTTCTTCCAAAATCCTCTGATGCCCTTTATGGTAAAATCTTTTCTGACTATGCTCACTATCAATTACTCCAAGTACCTCTCCTGATAAGGATATCGGTACGGTGATTTCAGCATACCTTAGCTGATCATCCAATATATATCTCGGATCTTTGGTAGTATCCTCAATTATTTCAGTTTTATTTTCCCGGGCAACACTTCCTACAATTCCTTGACCTAAGGGAATTACAATAGGCTCGGCAATCATCTGACCCTCAAGACTTTTAGGCCCAAAAGCAGCAACCTGTATTAACTTTTCTTTTTGCTCATCAAGTAAATAAATGACACAATCTTCAAATTTTAATTTTGAAATAATGGATGTTGTCAGGTCCCAGAGCATTTCTTCTATATTCTGGTGTAAATATATCCTGGAGGCAAAATAGTTAATCCCTTCCCTGATTTCAAACTCTTTTTTTAATTTCAAAAACATATACGTTGATAATGCCGTCAAAGTAACTGCTATCAACAATAAAAAAACCAAAATATTAATAACACTCATATAATAGCTGGCAGGAAAATTCAAGTGGCATCTGATGTGTGAAAATAACGTCATTCACGCGGAATACCTACCCATTAAGGTTTCTTTTATCCAACTGCGATTAATTTTATCCAAAGAAAGATAATTATGATGACCTCGCTTTATTTTTGTAGGTGCAACTACCATAAAAATATTGCTATGGACCAGATACTTTTGCTTTGGATTATTAATAATACGATTTTAGGTATAGGTATCGTTATTTGGTACATTAAAAACAGAAAAGTGTTACACAAATAATATCCTGACTTAAAATCATTTTTTCAAAATATTACATGACTTCTTCGCAAGCCCCCAGAGACCATTTTGTTAATCCAGACTTGACGGCTTCGCATTCATTGGCATAGGTTTTTCTATCACACCCACACACGGGCTTCCAGATATACGGACAATTTGCGCTATTGTTGATTCTTGTCTGGTCTATACATGGCATTTCCTCATTTGTATTCGAAATCGTTTTTGGCGAACAAGCTATAAACAATATCGAGAATACAAAAAGTAGTCCTACTTTATTAATTAGTACACTAAGAATTTTTCCTGATAATACCTGGGGTAACACTTTTATGCTGTTAGTAGTCGTCATATCTTAATACCTGGAATAAATCGTGGAACCTGCTTCTGGTAGTTTTTATATTCAGGATACTTTGCTGCTGAAACTTCTTCAGAAAAATCAGAACTTCCCTTAAATAACAAAACCAATAATAGACATCCGGACATGGACCAGTTTATCCATTCTCCAGTTGCAACTACACTAAAACCGTAGAAAACTATCCAAATAGCTTGCTCCATAGCATAGTTAGGGTGTCTTACCAATGCCCATAGTCCGGTATCTACAAACCCTTTGCTATAAAAACCCAGATCTTCCTTTGCGGCTATCCTTCTGTGTTTTTCTGTCTGAAAATCATATTGCTGCTGATCGGCAATATACTCCAGTATGACAAATCCTGTAAATAGCGCCGCCAGCAATATGTCCCAAGCACCAATTTCAGTAGATGACCCGTCCCGCAAGGTAGAAAGTATGGGAAGTGTAAATAAAAATATCAATACATTTTGATAAGCAGATATAAAAAACAGATTGAAAATCATCCATACACCACGATGTCTGAATCCAGGCCTGCTTCTTAAAATTTTCCATCTGTAATCTTCTTCGCCTTCCCAAAATTTCCAGGTATATGCCCCTCTCCTTGCAAAATTATATGTTAGCCTGATGCCCCATATTGTCACCAAACTACTCATGAGCACCATCCTAGGATGCATGTCTCCTATGATCGTCATATGCCAAGCATAGTATATGGGAACTATACTCCAAATTTTATCAACTTGTGAATTATTTTTGGTCAGTTCACCCAGTAAAAAACACAAAGCGACAACTACACCAACGGACACTCCCATTGACTCCAATATTTGCTGCTGTGTTTCATTCAGAGGAGTTCCATAGTAAAATGATACTAGGGGGACAATAATCAACGTTACAATCAAAAGAATAATAGTGCCTAACATATACCTTTATTTATATGGTGTTTAAGGCGCTAATATAGCGTTTTATTGCGTTATTGATCTATTGGTTTGTTTATTGTTTGGCGAGTAAGAACCAGGTTATATCATCCTGAGGAAATTGGACGTCTCTTCTATACACAAATCCATATTCCATAAGTTTTAAATCCGGATACGTGTCCAGTATTTCACCGGCAAAATCTCTTTTATAGAGTTTTCCTGCATGTCCTCGATAGCTGATTTCTACTGGCGTGGGATTGTAATATTCGCATATTAGTATATACTTATTGGCGCTTTCGTAGAGTTTTGAATAGACCTCAGGTAGTTTTTCCGGAGGTATATGTATAAGTACGCCCTTAATCAGGCTTAGGTCATATTTTTTAACCGGATTATAATCCAGAATAGACTGATGTAAGGCCTGACCAGGTCCGGTCACATCCTCCAATTGTCTGACTGCTTCGGCATTAATCTCAATTCCTGTTACTGAAATATGCGGCAATAACATTTTTAATGCCCTTAAATTCATGCCTATATTGGCTCCAAATTCAATAACAGATTCTAATCTTTGCGTATGCCTCAAAATATTGGAAAAAAAATGGATGTTGGAGGCAAGATATTGCTGACTTCTATTCCTTTCAATATAATCGTTTCCAAATGAACCCGCCCAAAATGCTTCTTCGTTTGTACTAAATGACATGAACTTAAATTACGTGTTTATTTTTTTTACCCTGGCATCATGTCTGCCGCCCTCAAATGAAGCATTTATAAAAGCTTTTACTATTTTCTTTGCCGTAAAGAGGGAAACAAACCTTGCCGGCAAACAAAGCACATTGGCATTGTTGTGCTGGCGCGCAAGTGAGGCAAGCTCAGCATTCCAGCATAATGCTGCGCGAACGTTTTTGTGCTTATTTGCCGTCATGCATACCCCATTTCCGCTGCCACATATAAGAATACCTAGATTTGTTTTCCCCAATGCTACACTATTTGCCACGGGGTGTGCAAAATCAGGATAATCTACAGATTGGTCATTATATGGTCCCAAATCAACTACCCTATAGCCAAGCTTTTCCTCTAGGTAACGGATGATTTCCTGTTTGTAATGAAAGCCCGCATGGTCTCCACCAATAGCGATAGTTAGCTGATCATTTTTCTGAGACATATTATTCTTGCTTTGGTGCGTCAATATAATCCTTTAGTATCTTTCGCATTTCATCTTCAAAAGCTTTGTCTTCCATTTTCTTACAGGCATCCAAAATATCTGTTACGGAACTCATTCGGCCCTGGTAATCCTGCTCAAAAACTTCAATTACCCTTTGACTTGTCTGTGATTCATAAAAATCTAAATATTGCCTTGTCTCCTCCGCCAAAACACGAATGTGCTTTTGGGCCTCTTCGTATGCCTTGCCGCTAATCATCACATTAATAAAAGGCATTATACCAAAATCATAAGGAAAATTTTTATGCGGAAATGCTTCAAAGTATTTTTTACACAAGTCCACAGATTTAACGGTGTCCTTCATGCGGTCAAAATCAATAGCCGCGCGCAATATGGCAAGCTTCATAGCCTGAACTTCTGCCATATATGACCGGTCTACAAATAGATGTTCTTTGTCAAAATTACCCCAGGCCCACTTATTCATGATAATATCATAGCATTTCTCTGAGTCTATATCTCCAAATCCATAAATTCCGGGAAGCTGAGATTTGATGCGAACCTTTGTTGGGGAAAGCCTGAGTGCCAGTCCCTCTTGTTCAAAATAATTATTCAACCCGAGTAATTTCGAAGACTGACAGGTAATGGCAAAATAAATTGGCCTTTCATAAAAGTTGGATACAATCAAATCCATAACAGCAAGATCGTCTTTTGTGATATACTCTGCATTACCAAAATTAAATTCTATGCGATCCGCCCATTCTGTGGTATCAATATTTTTTTGGAGACCTAAAGACAGATATTTCTGCCTGTCTACCGGTAAAAATACTTTTCTCGTATTTAATATGGTTTGTCCTTGAATCGTGTTATTCGGGTCTTTTATAAATCTAAAGGCTTCAAAAACATTCGTGGGAATATCAAGTGAATTATTGTTATTAAAGAAAAACACTTGATTTCTGTTTTTACCCCTGTATTCCTCCGCGGTAAGCTGAAGTTTAAGCGGCGCTGAATCATTCACTTTATTGCGTAATTTGTTAATATACCAATCTACGGCAATTAAACTTAAATTAACTACACGCACATCTCGCCTGATACCTTCAACCTCCTGAGCATACCACAGCGGATAGGTATCGTTGTCCCCATATGTAAATAACACGGCGTTGGGCTCAAGACTGTTTAGAAAATTTGCCGCATAATCCCTGGCTGCTGTATGCGTTCTTCGACTGTGATCATCATAGTTTTGAAGGCCCATGAGGACTGGTGCAATCAAAACAAGCAAACCTCCGACTAATGCCCCCGGTATTCCGGAAATTTTATTTGCCAAAAACTTATACATGGCAAGAACGCCAAATCCAATCCAAATACAAAAAGTCATAAATGATCCCACTAATACGTAATCTCGCTCTCTTGGCTCGTTGGGTGGCTGATTGGAATAAATAATAATGCCTAATCCTGTGATGACAAACAATACGAGCATCGTTCCAAACTCCTTAGGCCTATTGCGGTAATGAAAAATCATTCCCAATAGCCCAAATAATAATGGTAAGAAATAATATGTATTGGTCGAAAAATCATTTTTCAGTGAATCCGGCAATTTCTCCATCTGATATAATTTGGCTTCATCTATAGGCTTTACGCCTGACTGCCAGTTTCCATGCCGCATATCCCAGGTATAATATCCTTGTTCCGCATTCTGCTTACCGACAAAATTCCACATAAAGTACCGGAGATACATCCAGTTTATCTGGTAGGCAAACATAAAGCCCAAATTATATCCCATTCCTGGCGTTCCCTCTGCTTTATTGGTAAGCGCTTCTTTCCAGATCTGGTGCAACTCAACTCTGTCCGTGTGTCCTATTCGAGGGAAAAGCATTTTATCTTTATTGGCATAGACATATTCATACTTTTCATCCACCACATCATATCTGTCTCCCACCATTCCATATCTGTCCGTTCTCTTTACGTCTTCCACCTTGGCATTATAATGCGGACCATACAAGAGTGGCCTTTCGCCATACTGTTCTCTATTGAGATAGGGCAAAAGTCTTGTTGCATCACTCGGTACATTCATATTGACTGGAGTGTCAGCATTGGCCCTAAGTACAACAACGCCAATAGTTGAAAACGCTGCGGATAACAGCATAAATGAAAATACCAAACTTTGTACAAGCTGATTTCCTTTGTTGTGCGCATATCTCAAACCAAAATATCCTATGGCGATGATGATAAGTAATGTAGGAATCAGTCCTGTATGAAATGGCAATCCAAAACCATTTACCATAAGCAATTCCATTTTTTCCCACAGGGTAGGTATGCCCACGATGACAAATTTTTGGAGAAACACAATAACCCCAAGGCCCGCTATCATAGAAATGAATGCGCCCTTCCAGGTTGTTTTTTCATATCTTTTGATATATACCAGCAAGGCAATGGCCGGAAAAGTCAATATACTTAAAAGGTGAACACCTACGGATAGACCTCCACTGAAAACACTAAAAATCAACCACCTCATCGCTTGTGTTTCGTCTTCCTGCATATAGTATTTCATGGCTGACCAAATCGTCAGTGCTGTAAACATCGTCGACATGGCATATACTTCGCCTTCAACTGCAGAAAACCATATAGATGTTGAAAATGCCGTAGCCAATCCTGCCGTCAATCCTGCCAACGAAAGTGCTATTGACTCTGATACCGCACTCTCGGCATTTTTGTCGGAAAACATCAATTTGCCCAACATCATGGTTATTTGCGCGATAAATACTGCCGCGAGAGAAGAACATGTGGCAGACATAAGATTAACGGCAAATGCAATGTCCGAGGGCTGATCAGAAACTAATGTTGCTACCCAGGCAAAAATTCTTCCAAGCAATAAGAATAAACCTGCTCCGGGAGGGTGAACAACCTGCAATTTATAGGCTCCTAAAATAAATTCTCCGCAATCCCACAAACTACCTGTTCTTTCTACCGACATAAAATATACGGCAAACGTAATGAGAAAGACCAGTAAACCAGTGATGTTTAAATATTTTTTCAATGCCTGCATGATAATTCATTAGATGAAGTGACAAAGATATAAAAAACACCGTTATTCCATATGGTATTGATATGTTGTACCATTTAAGGATAAGAATTTTGATGCAAATAAATTACTTGTAGTCTTTTACGTATCTTTACAACACTTAATATCCTTGTCCCTTGGAAGATTATATCGACATCAACCGCCTTTCCTGGAACAGAAGGGCAGAAATTCATCCTGATAGCGATTTTTACGAAATGGCCCTTTTTCGAAATGGAAAAAACAGCCTAAAATCGCCTGAATTAAAATTACTTGGCGATATTTCGGATTGCAGGATGCTGCACTTACAGTGTCATTTTGGTCAGGATTCCATCAGTTTATCCCGTATGGGGGCAAAAGTGACCGGCGTAGATTTTTCAAATATCGCCATAGATTACGCACAAAATCTTGCCTTTGATATGGGCACAGACACCCGTTTTATTTGCAGTGATGTATATGCGTTACCAGAAATATTGGAAGAGAAGTTTGACATCGTGTTTACTTCATATGGTACCATTGGTTGGCTTCCAAATATCCAAAAATGGGCATCTGTAATTGCTCAATTTCTCCGCCCTGGTGGTAGACTGGTATTTGCAGAATTTCATCCCACCATGTGGATGTTTGATGATGATATTTCCTTTGTTCAATATGATTATTTTCACGGCGAACCCATTGTAGAAGAATTGCCGGGCACCTATGCCTGTCCCGATTCCCAACAGCACTTCAAGAGTATTACCTGGAATCACAGTCTTGGTGAGGTTATTTCTGCACTGTTAGAAAATGAAATGGTGCTGGAGTCTTTTGAGGAATACGACTATAGTCCTTTTAATTGTTTGAAAAATTTGGAAGAAAAGTCTCCCGGAATGTTCCGTTTCAAACATATTGATGTGCGTTTCCCTATCATTTATGCCCTATCTGCAAGAAGAAAATAAAATAACTTTTAGATTTTTGCGTTAACATACAAAACCAGGCTATGACCAGCAAAATCTTTTATCTTTTCGGAATCTTATTTATAACTTCCTGCGTATCTGTCAAATTTACTGCGCCACAACCAGAAAATGTGGAGGAAATGAAATCGTTTCCAAAATCCTGGAAGGGAACCTACGTAACCGATACAGATGACACGCTTTTTTTGGAAGGAAATGCATTGGTTTTCAAAGACTCTCTCAAAGAAGAAAAATATATCGTCGGCCAACAAATATTGATTAAAAAGTCAGGTAAATATATCGTAATTAATGTTAAAAATGAACAAAACTGGGATGTGATCATCGCCCAAAAGAAGCGACAAAAATTAAATTTGTTTGCATTGGATATCTCTCAGGAAGAACAAAAGAAAATCGAAAAAATATCTGGCTTAACGCCAGTAAAAACCATTAAAAGTTCAGAAGAAAAAGTAGATTATTACCTGATCAGTCCGTCAAAGGAGGCTTTTGAAAAACTAATAAAAAACGACTTGTTTACCTCTTTTCTTACTTTCGAAAAAGTTAATTAATACCCGTTATAATAGGGCGAAGAACCTGTTTTTTGGATTTAGGAAACGTCTTCTCCTTTAATCACCCTGAGTATTTCAAACCATTGTTCATTGGTTATTTTAGTGTGAAGCAAATCCGTAAATTCTTTGATTTTCTGAATTTTGGGTGCATTGACTACCGGCAGTATTCTTGCTGGGTGATGCAATAAAAAAAGCAACCCCATTTCTGTTACTGTCCATCCATATGCCGACGCAACCTCTTCAAGCTTTTCAAATCTCTTTTTACCGTTTTTACTTGCCGCAAAGATGGCTTCTCCTCCAATAGGAGACCAGGAGACCGGGGTGATACCCAGTTCCATACAGACATCAAGCCTACCATCGTACATGGCTTCATGTTGGAGCATCGACACTTCCATCTGGCAGGAATTAATGGGAAAATATCTGTTCATGACACGAATCTGTGATTGGGAAAAATCTGAAACCCCAAAAGAATTGACCTTTCCTGCCTGCTGCAATTCCTGAAATGCTTCAGCAATTTCTTCAAAATCCAATAATGGACTTCCCCGGTGAATCATATACATATCGAGGTAATCCGTATTGAGATTAATCAAAGACTGATGCACAGATTCAATAATATAGCCTTTGCTGCTGTTATAATGCGAGATAGTAAATTGAGGTTTTTCACTACAGGGTTTTACAATGCCACTTTTCGCTATTATTTTAATTTTAGTTCTGTCTACCCCGCTTTGTTTTAGCGCCTGACCAAATTCCTTTTCGGTGGTATAATTTCCATTGACATCGGCATGATCAAAAGTATCTACCCCGATTTCTAGACACTCTTCTATTAACTTGGCCATTTTGATCGTAGATAGTTTAGCGCCCCAGCTACCCCATCGAATAGTTCCTGCAATGACAGGCGAAAATCCATTTGTCATAGTCTTAGTTTGTTTTTTTATTGCTATTTAGTAGTCTTGTGGTTTATTAACAATAATTATACATGGCTTGTTCGGGATGGTGTATAAATACAGCATGGCCTTTTCCATCAATTGCTTAAGTTGTTTAAATTTTATATAGCTATATTTCTTACATCACATTACCCATTAAGCATAAAATCCAAGAAAATGCATGCTGCAATTATCTGATCGAAAACGAGAAATAATGCCTGTAAGCCATAATAGAACCTAAATTATACTCAATAACATCGATTTGTAATTTACAATGGGGTGTCTGCTGCAGGATATACCAAAATATCAAAATTATACAAGCAAGGCATCAATATAATGGGGCTTTGGCAATGATAAAATGTTTTTATTAAAACTTTGCTTTTATCCCCGCTTGTATGCTGATTGGAATATTTGGCCTATAGCCTTGTGGAAGGCTGGCAACAATCGCCTTATTATTGGTAACATTGTTGACCAGGGTATATAACGTAAATAATTGGTTTAAATGATAATTTGCCGAAACATCTACCATTGTAAATTTATCAAGTGCATTTATTTCTGCCAACCCTTTGTCATTTTTCGGAATAATGGTCAAATCTTGCCCGGGCTTTATCCTCGTAAGGCCGGTATATCGACTTGTAAGGATAACATTAAACCGGTTTCTTTCCAATCCTAAACTTACCGTCATCAAATGTGGTGTAATAAATGGAATATGGTCACCTTTCACTATCTGGCCGGTACCCCAGTCTCCTCCACCGTTAATAAATGTTTCCTGAAAGATGGCAGAAGTATAGGTATATGCCAGCATTATTGGAAAATAGATATTCTCGTTAACAGATTTTCTATATCCTGGGCGGTACGAAGCACTAACCTCTAATCCTTTAATAACAGCATTTCCAGCATTAAAAAAATCTCCTGTGCCCGCACCTCCACCTGATACATTGTCGGACCCTAAAATATTTTGATATTGATTCAAAAATCCGGTAAGTTGACATTGAAGCTCTTCCTTGTCCATACGGCATCCAAGTTCATAATTTATTGAATTTTCTGCTCGTGCCTGCGCGGATGTTACTGTTGAGGGCATTCCTGGTGGCGAAAACCCCTTGTGCATTCC
>JAUMBJ010000112.1:0-9175 GCA_032115755.1 Saprospiraceae bacterium | reverse complement strand
ATACGGATGCATTGAAAGAAAAATTATTGTGTCAGCATCCTGAGTTAAAAGATGCTACTTTCCTACTTGCCGTCAACCGACAGGTCATAAAAGAAAACAAGATTCTACATGAAAATGACGAGGTGGCCATCATGCCGCCTTTTGCGGGCGGATGACAAGCACCATTTCAACATACGAAAGATACCGCAGGCAGACCATCCTGAAAGATTTCGGAACGGAGGCTCAGGATAAATTATCACGGGCAAGTGTGTTGGTAGTTGGCGCAGGAGGATTAGGATGCCCCTGCATTTGACCTTATTCGCGCGTCAGTAAATCTGACCATCGCAAGTATGCTCATTGCTTTAGCTACCAGTTATAAATTACCATTATCGACCACGTATGTTTCGTTTATGGTAGCCATGGGTACTTCACTTGCGGACAGAGCTTGGGGAAGGGAGTCTGCATCCTACAGAATTGCTGGGGTATTAAATGTCATTCTTGGTTGGTTTTTTACTGCAATAATTGCGATGTGTGTTGCTGGTATCATTGCCTTGTTATTGCTCAAATATAATTTAATTGGTTTAATAGGAATTTTAGTCTTATTAGCGGTTATTATTTTATACTCACATAATTATCATAAAAGAATATTAGAAAAAAGAGATAGTTCACAAAAAGCATTAAAAGCCATAGATTTATCAACAGATAAAGCGCTTCAAAAAACTGGAAATGAAATTTCAAAAAGTCTTGAGCAAATTATTGATATCTATCAATTGACAATCAAAGGCTTACTGCAAGAAAATATTAGTCACATTCAACAAGCTAAAAAACAGAATGCACAACTCAATTTGTTTTATGGAGATATAAGAAATAACTTATTTAAAGCCATCAAAAAATCAAAGTTGAGCGAAAAGCAAACTGCCCATTTGTATATTCTTGGAAATGACATCATGCAAGACATATTGCAATCATTGTCTACCATTACTGAATCTGCAGACAACCATGTTAAAAATGCGCATAAACCGCTGCGTGAGAGTCAAAGGATAAGTATTTTAGAAATTGAAGGATCTGTACTTGCCTACATGGAAATCATTATGCAAGATTTATTAGACAAAGAGCATAATTTATCTGATGAAACACGAATTACTAAAAGAGCAATTTTCGATCAGATTGAATCTGCGCTTTCCAACCAGGTGGAGGGGATTATGCGAAAAGAGTATGGATTTAAAAACACCAATATAGTACTCAGCCTCCTGCTTGAAACCAAAGACCTGGTCGCAATTTCAATCAGGTTTGCCAAATTATTGAACCGACTTAAAAAGGGAGAAAGCCCATTGGGAAACAGAATAATTGATTGATTTACATCTACTTGTATGGATATTGTAATTGTGCTGCAAAATATCCCAATACGTTACCAAACATAGGAGCTTCATTTTTTTGTTTTGTAGACTTATAATAGTCTTCTATAATTTCGGCTTGTTGTTCAAAATTGAAACTTACCAATCCTCTGCCTCGGAGCATTTGCTGATAAAGATTTTCCTTGCCCCCATAGTTATATGGAAAAGGGTGCAAATGAGCGATCATTGACTTTGACATATATACTGCACCAAAATGCTGAAATTGCCATACATGCACCAATTCATGGATAAAAATGTGTTCTTCCATTTCGTTTTTACAATGAATGGTTGAAAATGTAACCCACGCAAGTATTTTTCTGGGGGTATACCAGGGTTTTGCATCTATACGTACGAGATCATATCTCAGTGATCTTCCAAAGATACCCGATGCAAGGGTCATTTCACGCTCATTCAGTTTACGGATATCAGTTTTTAGTAAGGAAAGAATTGATTCGTATAATGGCGGAATAAAACACAGATCTATGGTATAAAATATGAGATCTAAAATCCACTCCAACAAATTCTCCGGTGGAAAAGAATTTTTAATCCACTTCGGGAAAAGTGGCCAAAGCCAGTGAGCAACCCATCTTTTAAAAACAAGTGGATAGGTCTTAATATACCAAGTAAATCTATTCATTCAAAACGCAGTGCTTTGACAGGAGTTATTTTAGTTACCAAAAAAGTAGGAATCAACAAAGACAATATAATCACGGTAAAAGTTCCTGCGTTGATCCATAATACACTCCAGATTTCGAGTCGAATTGGAGCAGTTGAGAGATAGTAATTAGTTTCATCGAGTCGAATGAAAGCAAATTTTTTTTGAGCGATGGAAAGTCCTAAACCCAATATATTTCCAAACAACATGCCTGCACCAATAATGTAAGCCGCGTGATATAAAAAAACTTTTCTTATTTGCCAAGGTGCAGCGCCAATTGCCTTTAGTACACCAATCATTCTTGTTCTTTCTAATATCAGGATGAGTAAAACGGTAACCATATTGATAACAGCAACTAGTATCATCAGCCACATGATAACTCTTTCATTGATATCCTGAAGTGAAAGCCATTCAAAAATACCTGGAAATTTAGCCCTAATAGACTCAGAATATATATTTGGAGGAAGATTTTGATGATAAATATAATCATCCATAATATCAAGATCCCGAATATCATCAAGGACTACTTCCATGCCCTGAACCTGAGATCCCGACCAACCTAGAATATCCTGCAATATGGCCATATCAGTCATAGCCATTCTTCGATCATATTCTTCCAAACCCGTATTATAAATACCGCAAACATAGAATCTCTTTTTCCATTGAGTTCCATCGCGAATAAATGTTAGGATAACATAATCTCCACTTTTTACCTTTAATTTTAATGCTATGTTTCGCGACAGCAACAGCTCCTGAGTAGCACTATCTTTTTGATATTTAACAGACCTTCCGGAAGTAATAAACTTCTCCATACGCTTCCAATCAAAATCCTTGGATACGCCTTTGAGTAATACCCCATGCATTTGCGTCTTTGAAGTGACTAATCCTGGCATGAGAATGTAAGGATAAACCCCTTTGACACCGCCATAGGTAGAATTTTTACCACCTAAAATGGAAGAAGTATTATCGGATTTTAATTCCTCCGGTTCATATTGTAGTGATGCAATATTGCGAATTTCATCAAAAGCAGCTATATCCTGATTGATGGGGACAAGTTCAAAGTTTCGGCTTACATTGGAATCAGTGATATGAATATGTCCCCAAAAGCCAAAAATTTTATCTGTAATCTCCTTTTTAAAACCTGAAATGATTGCTGTAGTGAGAATCATCACAGTCATACTCAGCGCAACTGCTAAAACTGCAATTCCGATAATTATTCTCGTAAAAGATTTTGATGCTGAAAAAGCAATTTTCTTTGCAATAAAATGAGATACGTTCATCAGATATGCTGAAAATGTTTAGCGTTGGCAATTTTGACAAAAAGGGGTAAACCTTGATAAAAATTCATTAGGTTTGTGCTTTATTTCGCTAAAATACGGCATATTTCCGTGCCAACTTAAAGTGCAAAGATAATGAATTTTATACAAGAATTGAGATGGAGGGGGATGCTGCACGATATGACCCCCGGTACAGAAGAAGTACTGGCTTCTGGCAGTGTGACGGGATATATTGGTTTTGATCCAACGGCACCAAGTATGACCATTGGGAATTTTGTACAAATCATGCTCTTAAGATTGTTTCAGCTTTCCGGGCACAAGCCGATTGTATTGATGGGTGGCGCTACCGGTAGAATCGGAGATCCTTCGTTTAAAGATGCAGAAAGAGAATTAAAATCCTATGATGAACTGGATAGAAATCTTGAATTTCAGATTACACAAATGAAGAAATTTTTGGATTTTGATGGTCCTCATGGGGCTGTAATTGTCAATAATCTGGACTTTTACAAGCAAATGAATGTGCTTGATTTTCTTCGTGACGTAGGAAAAACACTTACTGTAAATTATATGATGGCAAAAGATTCCGTAAAGACCAGATTGGAAACCGGTTTGTCTTTTACTGAATTCAGTTATCAGCTTTTACAAGCTTATGATTTTCAGCTATTATTTGAAAAATATGGATGTATTGTACAAATGGGTGGATCAGATCAGTGGGGAAACATAACTTCTGGTACGGAATTTATCCGAAGAAATACCGGCAGTAAAGCATATGCTGTGACCACACCGCTACTCACCAAAGCAGATGGCTCAAAATTTGGCAAATCTGAACAGGGAAACATTTGGTTAGACCCCGATATGACCTCGCCGTATCGCTTTTATCAGTTTTGGCTGAATGCAGACGATGCAGATCTTACAAAATATCTCAAGTATTTTTCATTAAAATCAAAGGAAGAAATCGTTGCTTTACTGGAGATGATATCCGACAATCCCAATAAAGTAAAAGCTGCCCTTGCAGAAGAACTCACGAGAAGAGTACATTCTGATAAGGCTTTTGAAAGTGCTGAAAAAGTAAGTACCTTGCTTTTTAGCAAAGATGCAGATGAAAACTATATTAAGGGTATGTCTGAAGAATCATTCCAAACCATCTCTTTGGAAATTCCGACCTTCACTATATCTAAGTCGTCATGGCAGGATGATGGTGTTAACATCACTGATCTTACTGCTACGCTGAGTAGTATTTTCTCATCAAAGGGTGAGAGTCGAAAAGCAATTCAAAATAATGCTGTTAGTATCAATAAGGTTAAAATTGCGCATCATGATTATATGGTGACTGCTGCACATTTGATGCATAATAGTTATATGCTTATTGAAAACGGTAAAAAAAATAAATATCTTATCAAAGTGGTTTCCTAATCAGGCATCCTCTGAACGAAAAGGTTTCGAAAGTGCAGAAGCCCTCATGAGGGCACCTGCGCCAAATCGTCTGCGGATATGATCCATCTGTTGCATAAGTTCGATATACGAAAACGTGTCATCGAAAAGACTGATCTGGTAGTTGCCATACACAAGGCCGCCAAATTTAACCCCTATAAGGCGTATAAGTTGTCTGCGCTCATATAGTTTGTCAAAAAGATCCGTCACATGCTGTCCCAGCACCCTATCGTTGGCGGTATAGGAAATATGTTTCTGTCTGGTATACGTGTTAAAGTCAGCATAGCGTATCTTAACCGTTACTACTGAGGTAAGTCTTCCGGAAGCCCGCAATTCAAAAGATAATTTATCTGTCATATCCAGCAGCAACTGCCGGATCATGCGTATATCCAGGGTGTCTTCTGTAAAAGTTGTTTCTTTAGAAATAGATTTCTGTTCGCGATAAGGTATAACTGGTGTGGGGTCTATGGCATTGGCACGCTCCCAAAGCGTAAGGCCAGTTTTACCAAACTCCCTTTCGAGTAGGCGGGCAGGAATATGACTGAGTGTCTGAATGTTACGGACCCCCATAAAGCTAAGCTTTTTGTGTATCTCTTTTCCTACTCCTGGTATCCGGGATACGGGAAGAGGTGCCAAAAAAAGTTTTTCGGTACCCTCGGGAATGTGTTTTGTGCCATTGGGTTTAGCTTCTCCGGTTCCGACTTTAGAGACTGTTTTATTCACCGACAATCCAAAAGAGATTGGCAAACCTGATTCCCTGATGATTTTTTGCCGCAATTCAGACGACCATTTCATACAACCAAAATGCTTGTCCATACCGGTAAGATCAAGGTAAAACTCATCAATAGAGGCTTTTTCATACAATGGTGCCTCAGATGCAATAATCTCTGTAACCTGAGAAGAATAGCGGGAATAATGATCCATATCTCCTTTCAGCAGAATAGCCTGTGGACAAAGCCGCAAAGCCATCTTGACAGGCATGGCAGAATGAACACCAAACCTTCGAGCCTCATAGCTGCAGGAAGCAACTACACCACGGCTGCTACTCCCTCCTATAATAAGAGGCTTACCTAATAGTTGCGTATTCTTAAGACACTCTACCGATACAAAAAAAGAATCCAGATCAAGATGAAGTACTGCACGAAACATCGGATAAAATCATTTTTGGTTAAAACCCAACCATACAGATTTTGCCGGGAAAATTCTATCTTTGTCAAGAATGTATGCATAACAACATACAATATTTTAATAGAATTGATTTCGGCAAGATTATACAAATATACAAAAAAATATGATTTGTCATTTTTTACGTCATTTATTTGTTGTATTTTGCGTCATATTTAATTGGTAACCTGAAAAATGCTAGCTCAAAACTTAAAATACCTGAGAGCTGAAAATGGAATTTCGCAGCAAGAACTCGCAGATATACTGAGTTTGCCAAGATCCTCTATTAGTGATTATGAAAGGGGACGAACAGAGCCTAGCATAGAAAATCTGATTAAAATATCCGAAAGATTCGACGTAAAAATAGATCATCTGATTAAAACTGACCTAAGCAGGCGACAATTGGAAACTGTAAAAAATGAATCATTCAAGGTACTTACCATCACTGTTGATTCGCAGCACAGATCAAATATTGAGTTGGTACAAACCAAAGCTGCTGCAGGATATCAAGAACACTTTACAGATCCAGAATATATAAGGGAATTGCCAAAGATATACTTCCCCGTAATTCCTCAAGGTACATTTCGGGGTTTTGAAATAAAAGGTGACTCCATGCTGCCTGTCGAGCCGGGAAGTATCGTTATATGCTCCTATGTGGAAAAACTAAAAGATATCAAAAAAAACAAAACATATGTGATTGTGAGCAAAACAGAAGGCGTAGTGTATAAACGTGTAATCCCCTATCTGGAAGGGAAAAAACTGCTACTAACTTCTGACAATGCTGCCTATGATCCATATAATATTGCTTTAGAAGACATCGCAGAAGTATGGCAATATTATGCGCATTTGAGTTTTACAGACGCCATAAATACCTCAGCAAATCAAATCCAGGAAAAACTAAATGAAATACAACGAAAGCTCAACGAGGTACACAAGGTAACTGTAAAATGAAAATCATACTGCTAAAAATTTGTTTTATGACTGCATGCATGTCTTGCACCATAAACCAGTCAGCCATAGCGCAGGAAGGCGAATATTTTCCGTTAAAATCAGACTCACTACATAAAAGTCGATTGCATACCTCATTAGCTCTAGGCATAACCGGATATTCAACGGGATCAGTGGCATTATATGAAGCATGGTATAAAAACTATTCCGTTAGTAGGTTTCACTGGCATGACGACCGCAACAACTGGTTATACATGGATAAGGCAGGGCACCTATTCACAGCTTATTTCCAGACATCATGGGCTTACCAAACAGCAAAATGGACAGGATTATCAGAAAAAAATAGTATAGCCAGTGCATTATTATGCGGAGGAGTTTTCCAGACAACATTGGAAATAATGGATGGCTTTTCAAAAGGATGGGGGTTTTCCACCGCTGATATGGGTGCTAATCTGGCAGGTCTAGGGATTTTTTATGTACAGCAAAAATGGTGGAAAGAACAAAAAATAAAAATTAAACTCTCTTATTTACCCGCCACATATCCAGAAAGCGAAATCCTGGATATTTCCGGACAATATAAAACAAGTGTGGAGACTAGGGCAAACAACATTTTTGGCTATCATTGGACAGAAAGATTATTAAAGGACTATAATCAACAACATTACTGGTTATCATTTCACCCTGAACTTATTACTGGAAAAATACCCTATTGGCCTCATTGGCTGCATATAGGCATTGGCTATAGTGCCCAAAATTTATTTGGTGCACAAAAAAATCTATGGACAGACAATCACATTACATATGCACTCGATGAAGAAATATATCCCAGGATTGGACAATTTTACATCAGTCCAGATATAGATTTTAGTAAGTTTAAAATCCAGCATCCAAGTATAAAAACAATTTTCACCATCTTAAATATTTTCAAACTCCCACTGCCCACAGTTGGAGTAGACACAAAAGGAAATATAACATTCCACTTATTTAAATAATATGCCTATGAAACTGGGTCAAATAACATTGGTAGTTCGTGATTACGACGAAGCCATTGAATACTACACAAAAAAACTTGGATTTATATTGAAAGAAGATACAACTTTGACAAATACCAAACGCTGGGTAGTGGTAACACCAGGTACAAACAGCTGCCAATTACTTTTAGCAAAAGCTACAAACGAAGAGCAACAAAATGCTATTGGTAATCAAACCGGAGGGAGGGTTTTTCTATTTTTATATACACAAGATATCCAATCATATTATCATAAACTTATAGAAAGAAATGTAACTATAACAAGAACTATATCCTCAGAAATATATGGAAAGGTTTTTGTTTTTGAAGACCTATACGGAAATCTTTGGGATGTTATTGAGGCGTCGAATTAAATTGCTGCAATTCATTGTATTCTGCTAATGATCGACCTCCCTTTCCATTTTGTTTTTCTAGTGTCCAATGATCCGTAGCGGTTGTCTGAAGCCACAAACCTGAAGAATTCCTAAAAACCTGAATGTTTAATCTACAAAATTTATAAAAAGTTTCTTCTAGATGGTAAACTTCCATTTCTGGAGTAATGTCAAATTCAACTACCCCTTCAGACAAAGCAATATCTCTAATCTTCAAATTTTCTGTAATAAGATCAGTCCCTGGAGAGCCTTCACCATCAAGATGATGTTTTTTGAAAAATTCGATTTTTAAGTATGGAAATTGTTGCTGAAATTCTTCTTTTATCTCCAAAATGGTTTTATCCGAATGTATCTTCATTTAATTAGTTATTTTGATTAATTAAAACTGCACGGACTAGGACTTCTAATTCAAGTGTTAAGATAATCTAAAAAGCCATATTTGATTTAATTGATATCATCACTGCATATGGTGAAATTAATTCCATTGAGTTTATGACACTTTATTTATTTAATACAAATTGTGGACTATATGCAAGCATCAGTAAATCAAATGTGGTTATTAAACCCACTAATATTCCCCTGCGATCTATTACCGGAATCGCATGAAAATAGTTCTCCTTAAATAATTGAAAACATTTTTCTATAGAATCCTCAGGATCAACCGAAATGACTGAAGCAGTCATTAAATCCTGGGCTACATTACTGGTAAGTAAAAAAGTGTTTTTTCTTTTACTTTCCGGCAAGTCATACTTTGTACCCCAATCAAGCAAAAGATTTATGTCTGATTTGGATATTATTCCTTTACATTCATTGGTCTCGTCTACTACTGGTATATGGTGAATGTTTTCCCTCTCCATGATATAATTCACCTCTTTTAGGATAGTATTGGGCTTTGCCACAAATAAATTGGTAGTCATTACCATTTT
>JAUMBJ010000111.1:15048-19865 GCA_032115755.1 Saprospiraceae bacterium | reverse complement strand
TATCAATGGTGAGGACCAGGTCTTAGATAGTCTAATTCCCGCAGGATACACTAATGTAGTGGAATATTATCCAAGTAAAATGATGAAGATTGTAAAAACACATCCTACCCTATCAATAATCTTAGATCAATTTCAAATTGACAGTAAACTCTTCGGACAATACAATTTTTATAATATTGCTGCCGCTGCATGTGTAGGCTTATACTTCCATATTTCTTCCAAAGAAATTGCTCAGGCTATAAGCGAATACAGCCCCGAAAACAACAGATCACAAATCATCACATGGAATTCAAATACAGTTATAAGGGATGCATATAATGCCAACCCCAGCAGTTTGCAATACAGTATAGAAAATTTTGCTAAGTCCGATTTTAAAAATAAAATCCTGATCATCGGAGATATGTTTGAACTTGGAGATTTCGCAGAGGAAGAACATCGCAAAATTCTTGATTTAGTAAGAAAGGACCTTTGGCAAATGTGCATGTTTATTGGCGATAACTTTTACGATCACCGTAATAATTATCCTTATCTTTTTTTCAAAACACTAGAGGATGCCAAAAAAGTTTTTAACGAAAAAAACATAAACCATTCGACCATACTACTTAAAGGGTCAAGAGGAATTGCTCTTGAAAAACTTCTTGAAACATAAGTTTTCAATAATCAAGTTAGTTTTTCAAATCTAAATACTTAAATTCAATATGAAAGCCCCAGCAACTTCCTAAGATAATCATCATCCTGTTGTGTACCCGCAAAGTCATCAAATGCTTTTTCCGTTACTTGGATAAGATGATTTTGAATAAAAGGTGCTCCTTCTGATGCCCCCTGCTCAGGTGATTTGATACAGCATTCCCACTCCATTGTGGCCCATCCCTCATAACCATATTGAGATAATTTGCTGAATACTGCAGAAAAGTCAACCTGCCCGTCACCAAGTGACCTAAAACGACCAGGTCTGTTTACCCAATCCTGGTAACCACCATATACTCCTGATTTGCCAGTAGGATTAAATTCTGCATCTTTTACATGAAACATTCTGATTCTTTCATGATAATGATCAATATATTGCAAATAATCCAGCTGCTGTAATACAAAATGGCTTGGGTCATACAATAAACATGCCCGGGGATGCTGTCCTACTTTATCCAGAAAAATCTCATATGTCAGCCCATCAAATAAATCTTCACCTGCATGTACTTCATAGCAAAGATCTACACCAGCATTATCAAAATGGTTGAGTATAGGTAACCAGCGTTTTGCAAGTTCATTGAAAGCCATGTCAGTAAGCCCTTTTGGACGCTGAGGCCAGGGATAAACTGTATGCCATGCTAATGCACCGGAAAATGTTGCGTGTACTTTAATTCCAAGATTTTTGCTTGCTTCAGCAGCATATTTTACCTGTTGTATTGCCCAGGCTGTACGTTCGGCAGGTTTTCCATGTAAGGCAGTCGGTGCAAATGCATCAAACATCTCATTATATGCCGGATGTACAGCAACAAGCTGACCCTGAAGGTGTGTACTCAATTCAACAATTTCCATACCAAAGCTTTTAGCCACTCCCTGTATCTGATCACAATAATCCTTACTACTGGCAGCCAATTCGAGGTCAAACACCCTTTTATCCCATGTTGGAATTTGTATTCCCTTATATCCCAACCTTGAGGCCCACCCGCAAATATTTTCCAGGTTGTTGAATGGTGCTTCATCGCCCAAAAACTGCGCTAAAAAGATTCCCGGACCTTTAATCGTCTTCATATGCTTGGTTTAAGTTGTTGAATCAGAGTAAAAATAAGCTATCCATAAGAATAACACAATATTTAATATTTTTAAACGAACAAATCATCATTTCGAAAATATTAATTTCCTAACTTTTAATTTCCTTGCAAGATTTACAAATGCCTTGCATAATCATGCTGGCATTTATCACTACATATCCTTCAGGGAGCTGAACATTAGGCACTTCGACTTCATCTACACAAAATGTATTTTTACATTGTTCACAGTAAAAATGAACGTGCTCATCCAGATGTTTATGTTCTGTACAATCGGATTCACAAAGTGCATATTTTGAAGTTGTTGTGCCATCAACTGCTCTGTGAATTATTCCCTTTTCTTCAAAGTTTTTAAGCGTTCTGTATAATGTTATCCGATCTGGATTGCCAAGTGATTGCTCAATATCCTGATTTGACAATGCATGCCGGGTGTCCAAAAACAATTGTACGACATCTTGGCGGAAGTCAGTTATTCTCAATCCATGTTTTTTAAGTATATCCTCCGGCTTACTCATAAAATCATTATTTGACCATGGCTCCATTTTGCCAGTCAGAATCGGGGCTAACAAAAGAAAGTCTCCCTTCAGAATCATCTGCCATCAAAATCATTCCTTGAGACTCCACCCCTCTCATAACCCTTGGTGCAAGATTAGCCAGCAATGTTACCTTCTTTCCAATAATCTGTTCAGGTGTATAATGTTCAGCTATACCAGATACCACGATCCGCTCCTCAAATCCAAGATCTAATACCAATTTAAGTAGCTTATCTGCCTTAGGCACGCGTTCTGCGGATTTAATGGTAGCCGTTCGTAAATCCATTTTTAAAAATTCCTCATATGTTATGAGCGGTTTTACAGGTCTGAGATTATCTTGGTCTGCATCATTTACTTTATTTTGAGGTTGCACAGGAGATTTTTTAAGCTTTTGAATTTGCATATCGATCACTTCATCATCTATCCTGGTAAACAGATGAACAGGAGCACCAATACGGTGACCCTTTTTTAATAAAAGATTCCCTTCTGAAAGTACATCAAGCATCTTTATCCATTCATTCTTTTCCTGGATCGCCTTCATACCTAAAAGATCTCTCATTTTTTCTGAAGTAAAGGGCATGAATGGTCTTATGGCAACACTAATCGCGGCAACATATTGCAGCGCCAAATTGATGGTTACTTTTACTTGCTCTGGTTCCTCACTAATTTTTTTCCAAGGTTCATTAAACTGAAGGATCTGATTTCCTTTGGCTGAAATTTCCATGAGTACCTTCAGCGCATCTTTAAATTTATATTCACGCAAATACTGTGATAATTCCTGAAGATCATCAAATAACACCAACATCTCACTGTCATGATAAGAATTTGAATCCGGATCTTCGCTTCCAATTATTTCCTGATCTTCATCAAACCCTGGTACCTTACCGTCGTAATATTTATTAGTTAAAACGACCACCCTATTAATAAAATTTGCCAGATTATTGACCAGCTCATTATTATTGGCTTCCTGAAATCCCTTCCAAGTAAACTCGCTATCTTTAAGCTCTGGCATATTTTTAATCATAGCGTAACGCATCTCGTCGGCTCTACCTGGCATATCATCCAAATATTCATGGACCCAGACTGCCCAGTTTTTAGATGTTGAAATTTTATCTCCTTCCAAATTCATAAACTGGTTTGCTGGCACATTTACGGGTAAAATATAACCACCATGAGCTTTAAGAATTGCCGGAAAAATCAAACAATGAAATACAATATTGTCTTTGCCTATAAAGTGTATCAGAGCTGTTTCTTCATCCTGCCAGTATTTTTTCCAGTTTTTCTTATTATCCTCCGCCCACTTTTTAGTAGCAGAAATATACCCAATCGGGGCATCCATCCAAACGTAAAGTTTTTTTCCTTCATGCCCTGGAATATCTTTTGGAACATCCACTCCCCAATCAAGGTCTCTTGTCATCGCACGTGGTTCAAGTCCCGTGTCAAGCCAGGATTTACATTGACCCAATACATGATTTTTCCAATCCTCTGGATCATGCTTATAATGCCCTTCAAGGTATCCTGTTTCAATCCACTCCCTCAACCAGGACTGGTACTTGTCCAGAGGCAGGTAAAAATGAACCGTTTTCTTTAATTTAGGTGTATCACCGGTAAGTGTCGATCTTGGATTTATTAAATCTGTAGGATTGAGAGAGGAACCACATTTCTCGCACTGGTCACCATATGCTTCTTCATAATTACATTTTGGACAAGTACCTTTAATATATCTGTCTGCTAAAAACTGACCCGCTTTTTCATCAAAAAACTGTTCTGTTTCCTTCTCAAGAAATTCTCCACTTTTATATAAATTCCTAAAGAAATCCTGCGAGGTTTGATGGTGGAGTTGATCTGAAGTACGGTGGTAAATATCAAATGAAACTCCGATTCTTTTAAACGTTTCTTCGAATAGTGCATGGTACTGATTAACTATAGCCTCAGGGGTTTTACCCTCCTTTAAGGCCTTCATCGTAATGGCCGCTCCATGTTCGTCCGAACCACAAATAAAAACTATATCCTTTGCCATCATTCGCTGAAACCTGACATAGATATCTGCAGAAAGATATGCACCAGCCAAATGTCCAATATGTAAAGGACCATTAGCATATGGCAATGCTGAAGTAACTAAATATCGCTTAAATTGCCTCATACTTTTCAAATCAGCTTACAAAGATAAGATAATAGGCTAAAATTCCATCATTTAGCCCTGCAAATGAAATATTCCCTGGCTTTTTTACCACAAAAAACATTATACGTCATCATGGATCTCCCAATAGTTTTGATTTTCGATTTCATCAATAATAGCTAGGTAATTTTGATATCTGAATGCAGCAATATTTCCTTCCGCCACGGCTTGTTTTACTGCACATTTTGGTTCATTACGATGAGTGCAATCCGCAAATCTACACTCGGATGAAAAAGCAAAAATTTCCTTGAAATTATGTGCTACATCCATAATTTCTAGATGAGAAAAACCAAGAGTTTTAATCCCTGGAGTATCTATTATGCTCCCACCTTCAGT
>JAUMBJ010000111.1:9358-15038 GCA_032115755.1 Saprospiraceae bacterium | reverse complement strand
TCAGATAAAACATTTCTGCAAATGTAGTCGTGTGTTGACCCTTTCCTGAAAATTCTGAAATATCTTCTGTTTTAAGTCCTAACCCAGGCTGAATCGAATTAATAAGTGTCGATTTTCCCACTCCTGATTGGCCGCTAATTAAGGTTGTCTTTCCAAGTAAGGCAGATTTTATAGCATCCAGTCCCTCTAAAGTAACAGAGGAAAAAAGTAAAATATGATATCCCATTTTCTCATAAACATTTCTTACCTCCTTTAGCAATTGAAAATCCTTATCATGATATATATCGGATTTGGTAAACACCAATGTTACAGGTATGTTGTAGGGTTCTGTCATCATTAAAAAACGATCGATAAACCCCAACTTTAGATTGGGTTCCCTAATCGTAAGCACCAGAAAAACCTGATCAACATTACTTGCCATAAAATGAAGCAGATGTTTCTTGCGGGGTGATTGTCTGACAATATAATTTTTGCGAGGATGAATAGATCGGATATTCCCAACGCCTTCTACATCTTCAATATCAAACGAAACAATATCCCCTACTGCGACAGGATTGGTAAGCTTCAATGCATCGAGTTTAATTTTCCCCGCTAGCCGGCATTGAAATAACTGACCATCTATTTTTCTGACCTGGTACCAACTACCTGTCGACTTTACCACAGTACCTTCAAACATGGTTGGCAATAGATTTATGTGCAACAAAATCCCCTGAAGCAGCGTGAACAGCCTGGATCATTTCATTCATTAAGGAAGTGTCCTTCTCAAATATATTTCCAAAGACTAAAACATCGCTGCCAGCTTTTGCCACCCGGTATGCTTTTTCAGGATGGTCAATTCCTCCCCCACACCATACCGGAATACGAATATTATTAATGACCGCGCTTATCAACTCCTCTGGCAATGTGCTTCGGGCACCACTCCCGGCCTCAAGGTAAATCATATGCATGCCAAGCATTTGTCCGGCAAGTGCTGTAGCTACCGCAATTTCACTCTTTGCTGCAGGAATCGGAATTGTTTGTGTTATGTATGAAGTAGTAGACACCTGTCCACCATCTACCAAAATATATCCGGTAGACATAATCTCGAGATTCATCTGCTGAATCAATGGAGCTGCCTGTACGTGCTGACCGATAAGATACTCGGGATTACGTCCTGAAATGAGGGATAAAAATAAAATGGCATCTACCTCTGTCGTTAATTGCATGGCATGCCCGGGAAATAATATAACCGGTAATATAGTGCGTAGTTTTATACTTTTAGCAACCTTATCCAATTGATATCGAGAAAGGAGGCTACCTCCAAGTAAAAGCAGGTCTACGCCAGCATCATGTACACATTCTAGCAGATGATCAAGATGTTTGTCTTCAGCTTTATCAGGATCAATGAGCACGGCCGTAAGTTTGCGGTTTTGCGCTTTAGAAGCCAAAATCTTTTGATGTATCTGACCGTACATGTCCTTTTTTATTTGTAAAAATACAATATCCTAGTCTTATAATCAGATTTGGGTGGTTTAATTATACTTGTCAGGTACGTTGATAGGCTTGGGTAGTGGATGCAATGTATTACCTGTATACCATATTGCGAAAAAACAACTAATAAAAATGCTTCTTTGATGTACAAACTACACAACAACCCGTATTTGAGGAAATAATTTCCATAAAACAACCAAAAGATTAAAAAAAATATAATCAAAATATTTTAATTATATAAATAAATTGCTTAATTTTGCACCTCAATTTTTAAACAACATCTTTTATGCTAATTATCCATATTAAAGAAGACGAATCAATTGACAGAGCACTCAAGAGATATAAAAGAAAATTTCAGTCTGTTGGTCTTGTGAAAGAATTAAGAAATAGGAAGCATTTTGTTAAGCCTTCTGTAGAAAGGAGAAATGAAATTCTTAGCGCTGCCTATAGACAAGCAAAATATGGTGATATAGATTAATCTAATATAGATAGTAAATAAAAAAGGCCAGTTATTACTGGCCTTTTTTATTTAGGGGCTGCAAGGAAGTAATATTCTTTGTTTCCATAGTACAATTGATTGAATGTTTTAAAGTCAAGACAACCCGTTCCTTTCAGCCACCCTTGTAGTGTAAAAATTTGAAATTGGAGCTCATCCAATAAGGAAAACATGTCATCCGGGGTAATATCATAACGATCACTGGCACCTAATCCAAATTCAAACAAAACGATAGGTCTGCATCTGGCCAACAAACTCCTTGCCCCTGAAATCACATGCCACTCACCACCCTCTACATCTATTTTAACAAGTTTAATAAGTACATCCAGAGGCATAATATCATCAAGCCTTCGTACCTCCACACTTATTTGTTCAATATCAGGATGGGTAACATTATATTGTCGTTTTTTTATTCCGCTATAGGCAGGTGCGTTCCTAACATACTGAAAATTGGTAACTTCCGGGCGATCACCCAAAGCATATGGAAAAATATAATTGTCAGCTCCAAACTTACGCTGCAAATTTGAATAAAAAACAGGGATAGGTTCAAATGCAAAATGCCCACACTGACCACTGTATTTAATGATCAATTCAAGAATTTCTCCTTTATGACTGCCTGCATCAATTGCTATACCACCATGTGCAAGGACTTTTTTAAGCACGGCTTCTGTCAAACGGTCATACTTTAGGTTTTTGCTCCAGTCTGCGTGTAATAATCTTGCTATTTTTCGGAGTATATCCTTCAATTTATTAATGTCCATCTTAAAGATCCATTAATAATAGCGTAGGATCTTCAAGTAATTCCTTTACACGAACCAGAAACGTTACAGAAGTGCTTCCATCAATAATACGGTGATCATATGAAAGTGCAAGATACATCATTGGTCTGATTTCTATCTTTCCATCAATAACGACAGGCCTGTCTTTAATTGCATGCATACCTAATATTGCTGACTGTGGTTCATTTATAATCGGAGTCGATAACATAGAACCGAAAATCCCCCCATTGGTTATGGTAAAAGTACCTCCCTTCATATCATCCAAGGTTAGTTTTCCTACACGCGCTTTATCTGCAAGCTCTTTAATTTTAAGCTCTATCTCAGGTAGTGCCAAGTGCTCTACATTATACACTGGCGGAACAACCAAACCATTAGGAGTTGAAATAGCTATTGAAATATCTGCGTAATCATGATATACAATATCCTGACCGTCAATGATGGCATTGACGTCCGGCATCTCCATTAAAGCTTTTGCACATGCTTTTGCAAATAAAGACATATATCCAAGCTTGATACCATATTTGGCTACAAATTTTTCCTGATAGTCTTTTCTCATTTTGTTTATGGCAGACAAATCTACCTCATTAAAAGTCGTGAGCATGGCTGTTTGGTTTTTAGCAGAAACCAGTCGCGCAGCTATGGTGCGTCTCATTCTACTCATCTTTTCAACCCGAGTACTCCTCTGACCTTTAATACCAGGTTCTGATGAAAAACGTTCAGCAGACTGCACCGTAGCAACAGCGCCAGACTTATTCTCAGCTACTGCTTGAACAGCATCTTCCTTTGTAATTCTTCCATCTTTCCCTGTACCTTGAACATTGGAGGCATCAACAGATGATTCTCTTAAAATTTTTGCTGCTGCTGGCGAAGGCAATCCCTCTGCATAATGGCTACCTTTTGAAATTTCTTCGAGCGAAGCAACCTTTGTAGCAGATATTATTTCAGGTTTTTCCAGAATTGTCTCCTGCTTTCCTGGATTGGATACCGACGTGTCGATTTGGGCAACCAGGGCGCCAATCGCAAGGTCATCACCTTCTTTAGCTACAAAAATGAGTTTACCAGATGCCTCCGCCGGAAATTCGAGTGTAGCTTTATCAGATTCAAATTCGCATATTGGTTCATCAATTTGGATATAATCGCCATCTTTTTTCAACCATTGGGATAAGGTAACCTCAGTTATTGATTCACCGATGGTGGGAACGCGCATTTCGACAATACTCATAGCTATTTTTTTTATGCAAAAGTATAGTCTTTCTAGTAACGATCATCAAACTATACATTAAAAATTTCGTATTTTTTAGGCTAATCTAATTTATTTTTTAGATATATACCTTTATTAAAAAAGCAATACTTTAAATCTTTTTTAAATTATTGGTGTTTATTGAGAAAAATATAATCATTAAACATGGAATTTTTCGATTTAAAAATCGTCAAAATAAAACAAGAAACTGCTGATACCAAGACTTTCTATTTTGATATATCTGAGCACATCCGTGAGAAGTTTAATTTTAAGGCAGGGCAATATCTTACAATCAATGCCGTAATAAATGGGGAAAACGTGAGAAGGCCATATTCCATTTGTACCGTTCCCGGCCAACACAAAATTGGTGTATCCGTTAAATTGGTAAAGCATGGTAAAATGTCGCATTATTTACACCAAGAAGTTTCGACAGGTATGTCACTTGAGGTAATGCCTCCCATGGGACACTTCTCGCTGGTACCCGATCACGATAAAAGTAGAATACACTATTTTATTGCTGCTGGAAGCGGTATTACTCCCATAATGGCAATGATTCAGACAGTTTTGGAAGAAGAGCCAAAAAGCATTTGTCATTTATTATATGGTAGCAGAAATGAATCAGAAATAATTTTCAGAAGTGACTTGGAGCATCTTGAAAAAAAATATGCCGATCAACTTACTGTGACCCATGTTTTAAGCAAACCTGAGAAGGTTGCCACAAAAGGTATTACTGGTTGGTTTGGTAAAAAAGAAATTGAATGGAAAGGTTTAACAGGTAGAATAAATCCTGCGTTGATCAATAATTTTCTTTCGGACAACCACCCAAGATATACGGACAGGCAATATTACATTTGTGGTCCGGGAGACATGATTGAAAAAATAGAAAAATATCTACTTTCACTTCATATTGTAAGTTCATGTATTCATAAAGAGTATTTTTCCTCGCCTGAAGCAACAAAAAAAGTTTCTGAATCGATAAATCTGCTGGGAGAATCCCAAATTATTGTTACTTTAAAAGGCGAAGAGCACTCACTACACATTAAAAATGATGCACTAATTCTTGATGCTCTTGTCGCAGCAAAACTTGACCCACCATATTCATGTACCAGCGGTGCTTGTAGTACATGCATGGCAAAAGTTACAGCAGGCAGCGTGAAAATGGACGCATGTTATGCGCTGGAGGAGGATGAAATTGATGCAGGTTATATTTTAACTTGTCAAGCCCGGGCTACTTCTAAAGAAATAAGGCTTACTTTTGATATTTAATGAAATCTTTTTAAGTCTTTTGTTCAGCATAATTTCTAATGTTTGTTACTGGCTACACTGATATCAATAAAACGCTCTTTTCTTGCAGGCATAGATCTCTTTTGCTCCGGAATTTGATTGGTTTTATTGATAAATAATTTGGTGCCTGGACTTATAATCGATACCTCTGTAAGATTATTTCGTGACGCTAAAATAGAAAGCCTTACCGCATATTGCTGGGCAATGTCAAAGAGTGATTCTTCTTCTTCGACCATGTGATAATCCGAAATTTCGTTAAAACGCTTCTTCATTTCTACATAAATTCGAGTCCCTTCATTGAGTTCTGTGTCTGCGTAGTATTTATGATCATTAAAAGTCACTATATCCTGTGCGTCAACCCCTAGAATACGCGCAATGTAGGTTATGGTCTCTCCACCACCAGCACGAACA
>JAUMBJ010000111.1:0-9348 GCA_032115755.1 Saprospiraceae bacterium | reverse complement strand
TATTTTCAAGCTTTTGATACATTTCAGGTAGCTTTTTCGATGTATTTTTCTTTTGAGGTACATATACATCTTTCACCTTTTTCATCACTGGCTCTGGGGCAGTTTCTGTCCTTAATGAAGCAATCGTTGGAACCTCATTCAGTGTATCGAGTTTATGTAATGCATAGTTTTCAATAATACGAATTAATTTTGCCGGGTACGACGGATCAGTTGCATATCCCGCTTCTTTTAATCCATTTGCCCACGCAACATAGTCAGTTGAAGGAAGGTTAAATAAAAAACCATACCTTGACTTTTTGGTGGGATTGGAAAGAAAATCACTATGAGCCCGGAAAGACTCCTCTACCGTTTTAAAAACTCGAAAACAGCTCTTTTTTGGCGTGCCATCAACTTCTATTTCATCATCATATTTGTAAAATACATCTCCTTTCCAATCTTGCCCACATTTTATACCGAAGTGATTATTTGCCGATAATGCCATATCACTGCGTCCCCAATCAGACTCAAGCATGGCTTGCGCCAACTTAATGGATACTGGAATTCCGGTTCTCACCTTTTCCATAACTGCAACAGATGTATATTGCGCAATATAATCCTCTGCAAGCTTTCGCTGATTAGCACTGTTCTCAGGTATTGGATTATTCATTAATACCAGAATAATACCTAATAATTTTAGCATGATATTATACTTTTATTTAATATGTAATCAAATTTTATGCCTGTTTTTGTTCCAAGCATTATTTATGATAACGTTAAATCGAAAAATAAAAAGCTCACGTAAAATTTTATAATATAATGAATGTATCGGCATGGATAGCATGATATAAATATATTCAAGAATAAACGTCACTCAATCTCTTTTTTATTGCTATAATTGTACTTAATTTCGACTTAATGATTATTTTACACTAAGTAAATTTGTCTCCCGGGCAATGTAAATTGATTTAGAAGCTTATTTGATTTTTCATGACACTGCACTTACACATTCATTATAAAGTTGCCACAGGGCAATATTTGTCCGTTACTATTATGCATCAAATGGAAACAAGTATACATGTAATGCATTCTATGGATGGCGAAAACTGGTTTATTGACCTTCCAATATCAAAAGGGAAGGATTTTAAATATCAATATCAGGTTCATGAAGATGATGGAAACAATATAAAAGAATGGGGTAATCCGAGAAGTGTAGTAGCCATTAAGGATTCCCAAGTGCGCTATGACAAGTGGCAATCAAGAGCTCAGATTGAAAATGTTTTCCAATCAAATGCATTTACAAAAGCTTTTTGTGCTAAAAATAATTTGAGTACCCTTAAAACGACTAACAAATCAGGGAATCTCCGGTTTTCTGTCATTTGTTCTACTTTACCAGCTGGTCAGATACTTGGTATTACAGGTAGCACTCCTTTTTTAGGAAACTGGAAAGAACCAGTACCTTTAACTAATAATGCCTTTCCAGAATGGATAGCGGCGCTAAAAACTGAAGGAACTGTTGAGTATTTTGAATATAAGTATGTGATTTTAGATGCGAAAAATAATCAAATTACATCTTGGGAAGCGGGAGATAACAGAGTCTTTAACCGCAAAATAAATAGTGATTCCTCTGCTACCACCTATATTCAGGATTTATTTTTTCGACATCAAAATTCATGGCGAGGGACTGGTGTTGCTATACCAGTTTTTTCACTCAGATCTGATAAAAGTATGGGGATCGGAGAATTCAACGATCTAAAAATGCTGGCCGAATGGTGCCATAAAACAGGAATAAAACTCATTCAAGTGTTACCCGTCAATGACACCATTGCAACAAAAACTTGGACTGATAGCTATCCTTATGCAGCAGTTTCCGTATATGCACTGCATCCATTATACCTCCATATTCCAAGTACCCTAAAAACTACTAATCAAGCAATTATACAGAAAATATTAGTCTCAACGGATGCTTTAAACAAAAACCAATATGTAGATTTTGAAGAAGTTCTTGAGAAAAAAATGGATTTGTTGAAGGAAATTTATTTGTTACAGATTGATGAGCTTAACAAAGATAAAAATTACAAAGCCTTTGTTTCGGAAAATAAAGACTGGCTATATCCCTATGCTGCCTATTGCGTATTGAGAGACAAATATAAAAGTTGTGTCTTCCACAACTGGCCGGAACATAGTACTTTCCAGGAAAAAGAAATAATAAAATTTTATAAGCATAATTCACTTGAAACAGGATTTTATTGCTTCATCCAGTACCATGCCCATATACAATTAACTGAAGCAAGAGATTATGCCAGGACGCTTGGAATAGCGCTTAAAGGAGACCTTCCCATAGGAATATATAGGCATAGTTGTGATGCTTGGGTCGCCCCAGAATTATATAATATGTCTGAACAGGCTGGAGCTCCTCCTGATGATTATGCTGAAAACGGTCAAAATTGGGGTTTCCCGACATACAATTGGGAAGTCATGGCAAAAGACAACTTTTTATGGTGGTCATCAAGAATGAAAAAATTAGGAGCGTATTTTGATTCTCTTAGAATTGATCATATTTTAGGGTTTTTCAGGATTTGGGCAATACCCGTCGAATATTCATCAGGGACAATGGGATTATTCAACCCCCGTCTTCCCATGCACCTCGATGAATTAAGGCATTTTGGATTACATGAATCCATAGAAAGGCTAACAAAGCCTTTTATTACGGAGGATTTACTTAGACATATTTTTGGTGACAATCGTGAGATCGTCACCGAATTTTTCCATTCACTGGGTGATGGGATGCTGGAATTTAAACCAGCATTTAATAATCAACAAAAACTTAGTGAGCATCTCCAGAATAATCCAGTTTTTCTAAAATATGAAACAAAATTATTAAAACTTCTTACAGAAGTTGTTTTTATTCGTGAACCTGATCATCCGGAATCGCATTTTAATCCACGTATTACCGTCCATAAAACTTTTAGTTTTCAATGTTTAAGTCCCTCGCAGCAAGAAGCGGTAAACCGGATTTATAATCACTATTACTTCGAAAGGCACAATGCATTTTGGAAAAATCAGGCTCTCTGGAAGCTTCCGGCAATTCTGGATGCCAGTAATATGCTAATTTGTGGAGAAGACCTGGGTATGATCCCGGAGTCCGTACCTGATGTAATGCATCAGATGAATATTATGTCGCTTGAGATACAAAGAATGCCTAAAGGGCAAGGTCGGTTTGGACAGGTACGAAAATATCCATACTTTTCTGTTTGCAGTCCTTCCTGTCACGATATGTCAACGATAAGAGGTTGGTGGGAATCCGATCATGACATGGCAAAAGATTTTTATTATAATTATATGCATGGAAATGGTCTTACCCCTATGGTATGTAATGTCAAAATCGTACAATATATCATAGAAGATCATCTTGCATCACCTTCTATGCTTGCCATTTTTCCTATTCAGGACATTCTGGCACTTGATGAAAAGCTTAGGTATAGCAATCCAAAGGATGAACAAATCAATGAACCTGCCAATCCCAAACATTATTGGAAATACCGTTTACATATTAACCTGGAGTTGCTGCTTCAACAAAAGGAATTCAACGAATACCTGCGGCATCTGATTTCATATTACAGATCATGATTGAATCAACAAACACTTTTCATTTTCGCATACATCTACATAAGGAAGAAGTCAAAAATGAACCATTAGTGACTTATTCAAGATATCCTGAAGGAACATTCGATCCAAAATATTCCGCGCGTTATGCCACAATTGAAGCATGGATAAATTCGCTAGAGGAATATCTTGAAATGCTTCCTCAAGAAAGAAAGAATATTTTATTTTATATACATGGACTTTGGGAGGACAATCCGCTCTTTGTAGCATATAGCAATCAGATATTACATAAAGAATTATTCAACCATGAGAGCCACCCATATGGAATGATCATTTCCATGCAATGGGAAGGAAAATTATGGTATGAGGGAAATTTAAAACTCGTTGAACGTGCCGGCAAGTATTTCGGACAGGTTGTTTTACAATTGAAAAATACATTTTTAGAAAAACAGATAATCCCTCGTTATGCATTTTTATGTCACTCGATGGGCAATAATATTTTTAGATTTATGTGGAACTTCTGGAAGAACCATGAGGTAACATTAAAAATTACACGAATATTCCTTTGTGCAGCAGATTTACCTGATAACATCTTCGAATCTGATTTGAAAAAATTATCTGATGATTGTAATAAAACACTAGTTTTGTTTCATAAAAAGGATAAGACGCTTACAATAGCACAATTACTTAAGCCCTTTCCAAGAATGGGGATTTTAGGTCCTGTAAATCAAAAGTTTCTACCACAAAATATTTTATGTCTAGATGTAACCGAAAGTACACAAGATGATTACTCAATCGGTGGCTCTATAACGCATCATCAATATTTTTATGGGAGCAAATTTGTAACCACATTAATCCGAAAAGAACTAGAAATGTCTGCTGGAGATTAATTTATTTAATCTCCAAACATGTCAATATATTCATTCTCCTTTTTCCTCATAACAGCAATATCCTTTTCATTTTTATCTTTATACCCCGCGAGATGAAGCAGTCCATGCACTATCACGCGCTTTAGCTCTTCCTCAAATGGAGTTGAATATTCCTGTGCATTTGACTTTACAGTATCCAAACTTATATAAATATCTGCAAAAAGTTGATTTTCATCATTATGATAAGGGAATGTAATGATATCCGTGTAATAATCATGTTGAAGAAATTTTCTGTTGATTTCCAAAATTTCCTCATCAGAACAAAAAATATAATTTAATTGAAATATATTAGATCCCTCTCTAATTGCCACGTTATGAAGCCATAACTTATATTCCTTGGTTTTGCCTTCCAAAGTGTGCCTTTTGACTCCTGATTTGTAAAAGGATATTCCTGACCCCATTGCTATCAGGCAAGCTGAATATTCCTTTTAAAAAACATTTCTACAGATCTGCCTTTATCTTTAAAGGCTATTTTGTCTGCTAAAGCGCGCATGATATATACACCCCTACCCCCGCAGCATTCGATTTTATCATCGCACGTAGGATCTGCCACATTACCTGGATTAAACCCACAGCCCTCGTCAGTTACACAAAATAAAATGCCATTTTGTTTCTCAATAACATCAATGTGTACCATTTTGGATTCATCCCTTTTATTACCATGAATAATAGCATTGTTGACAGCTTCTGTAAGACTAATCAGTATGTCTGCATATCTGTCCTGTTGAATATGTGTTGTATGCAGCATTTTTTGTAGGTGAGACTCCAGCTCAAGTATGTTATTGGGATTGGATGTGATGGTCAGCATTCTAAATTTCATTATTGACTTTTTGTAAAAGCTCACTTTAAAACAAAAATTCATTTTTAAACACCATATTAATTAAAATCGAACATGATCATCAAAATCAAAAATCATGCTACAAAATTATTATACATTACTTCGACGATTTGAGTGATTTGTAATAATCATCCACAAGTGATTTATAATATGGTTTTAATGCCGGAGAAACTGTTTTATACATTTCTGTTTCTGCCTGTCTTTTCTTTAAATATTCCTGTAATGATGGAGGGATAACTATATTTTTATTTTGCGCAGTTTCGGACATACGCTTTTGGTCCAATTCTCGTTGCCTTTCTGATTTCTCTGCTTCGAGAAGTCTGGTTTCTATATCCTGCATCCTATTAAGTGTCTCACTATTCAATCGCTTATTCACTAGGTCAGTCTCCACTTTATCCATATTATTAATAATATCATCCAGTTCCTTCGAACCTTTACCCTGTTCCTTTTTATCTTTTTGAAGTTCCTGTAAAGCTTTTCTCAAAGCGGCCTGCCTTGCTGCTGCTTCAGCATATTCTTTGGCTGAATTCCCATCTTTCCCCTTACCCTGCTTTTCTTTCATTTTTTGTAAATCCTTCCCTAGTTGCTCCTGTCCATCAGATATCTTATCCATAGGAACTTTGGCTGACTTTTGCCCTTTTTTACCCCCTGGACTATCGCACATCTGAGCTCCTGGCATGCCCTGAGCTGCCTGTTTTTGTGCGTTCTCGAGGGACTCACTCAGCATAAGTGAAAGATCGTTTACATTTTTCATAATCCTACGCTGCTTCTCAATACCCTGAGCCTGTTGCCTTTCTTCAAGTTGTGTGATGGATTCTTTAAAATTAAATTTGATCTCACTCACCTTATCCATAACAAACCCTTCTATATCGCTATTTCGATTACTTAAGGCCACCAAAGTATCTTCAATAGCCTTAAAATCTCCCTTAAGCTTAAACTGCTGCTGAATAGATTTTACGTAGCTTGGTGTATTGGGCTGTATGGTTTGAAAGGTTTTAATCAGGTTTTCTTCGTCAAAAGAAAGGTTGACCAGATTTTCTAGTAGCTGCCTTAATGTTTTTATATCTTCTTGGGCTTGCTCCTGATCGCCTGAGTTCATTGATGACTTCATGTCCGAAGCAGCCTGCTTCATTTTCTTTGAAGCCTTTTTCTGAGATTTCGAAGCATTTTGCTTATCATTTTTACCTAACTGGTCCTTTGACTTATCGAGATCTTTCTCGATATCCTCCATCTTCTCTTTGTTTTCCTCACCAAGTTTCTCGGGTTTTTTCAATTCGTCATTTTTCTTTTCAAGTTCCTCCATCTTCTTTTGGAGCTCATCAAATTTTTTATTTATCTCATCTTGTTCTTTTTTCAACTCATCTTGTGAAGAATCCTTCTTTTCGGTTTTTTCACTCAATTTTTCTTGCTCTTCAGCTAGTTTTTCGAGTGCCTTAATCTGGTCTTTGGCTAACTTTTCTACTTCAAGTTGCTTGTACAATTCCAACATCCTTTCCATCTCCTTTTCAAAAGATTCGTTATTCATCTCAAATTGCTCAAGCATTTGCACGGCATCTTCTTTCTCCAGTTCTTGTAATAATTCCTTAATTTTTTCCATGAGTTCCTGAGTTTCAGGATTCATTGCCTTTTCAAATAATTCTTGAAGTTTTTTCTGCTCTTCCTTGATCTCCTCAGGCTGATCTTTTATATCTTCTTGCTTTTTTATGTTTTCGTCCAGTTTTTCTTTTGCTTTCTTAAGCTGTTCCTGCAATTTATTCTGCTGATCTAAAAGCTTTTCTAATTGCTTCTTATCCTGCCATTCCATTTGTTTCTGCTGCAAAAGTTTTTCCTTCATCTTCCTAAAATTCTCCTGCATTTCATCCATTGCCTTCAATGCGTCCTTAAGCTCATCCTTGATTGCCTGATCATTTTGACTTTCCTCTTTCTTCAATTGCTCAACTGTAGGTTTAAGCATTGTTAAAACAGTTGATTTGGTTTTTTTACTTCCATTCACACCATCATTATCCGCAACTTCAAAATAAAAACTAAGTTGATCTCCTGGTAGAAGATTTAATTTTTTTAAATCTATTGCGTGACTAAAATTAATTTCCCGCCCTTCCTCTTTATCCAGTTTTAACGATTGAACCGGATTTTGCTGACCATTTTCCTTTGTAATCTGATAATTAAAGGAAAGTGTCTGCAACCCATAATCATCAGCTGCATTCCCGATAAAATATACTAAATTTTGATCCAGGCTATCCGTATACTTATCTGCACTGATACTTGGGAATTGGTCTTTGACCACACTCAACCTGTAGGTCAGGCTATCTCCTTTAGCCACAGTATTGTTAGATAAATATAGTTTATACAATTCATCCCGTGAAGCCATTTTGCTATACCTAAACGTTTGATTCCCTCTTTGCTGCACTTCCACAGATTTACCATCAAAGGACATAACCATTCCATCTGTGGCTTCCGCTTCAAATTCCCAAGTCAACTTAGTACCTTCAGGTAATGTAAGATCTCCCAAATTGTAAATGGTTTCATCTTTTCTGCCGGTATACGATGGGTAATCAATGTCTATGAAAAAATTAACCAAATGCGGTTTTTTCAAAACTTTTAATGTGTAAGGTACTGAAACTACAGTACCAGATCTTATTGTAAATTCTATATCCTTCTGTACATTTTTGAAGGTGTACGTAAATGATGATTCTGTGATTTTCTCCATTTGATAGGGGAACCCTTCAACATCTAGGGATATCGTATTTGGCAATACGCTACCGTCAACATCCACTTTAAGCGTGTAGTCTTCAAATTGAATGACTTCAAGCTTTTTTTGATCAACTTCAAATTGGAATGGTGCCTCCCGCTCAAATTCTACATCATTCATGATTAGGCGCTTTGAACCTTCACGTAATATACCAGGAGCCGCTAAAAGTAAAAATAACAGTAATAATGTGGGAGGGAGTGCGTATTTTAAATACTTTTTATTCTGATTTAAATTAATGGCTGCTGTAAACGGCACCAATTTTACAGATTGCGTTTTCTGCTCGATACTGGCTCTAACAAGATCCATATTAACAGCAGAAGATTCCATTCGCTTTAATTGCAGTATATTGAGCAGCTTATCCTGTACATGCTCAAAATGGCTACCTATTATTAAGGCTGCCTGATCATGACTTATTGTTTTACCCAATTTAAAATAACGGATAGCAGGATTCACCAACCAATATCCCAGGGCAGTCGTACTTGACAAAATAAAGGAATAAAACATTACTTTACGAACAGCACTGCTAAAATAAAAGTAATATTCAGAAGTATTTATTAAAATAAAATATCCTAAAATTACTGCTGAAGCATAAAGACTTCCTCTAATCAGTTTATTGATATAATACTTACGAATAAACTGATCGAGTTTTTCGATAAGTTGTTCGTAGTTGCTTTGTTCCTGGTTCATATACTGCTTAAATCATTCATTAAACCGCTCTATACCCTCAATTGTTCGTTACAATTGTAAAACATCGCAAGTTACATTATTTTGCATTTCCTGTCAAGCTAGTCTGCGACTAAAAAGAAAATTCCATCAGACCACTACATGTAAACGCTGCAGTCTATGATTTAAACGGAATCAAAGTTCTTTTTACTATTGTGGTTCAGCCCTTTGCAATTCAATCAGTGTGATTTCCGGCAGCATACCAACTCTGCCCGGATATCCTAAAAACCCAAAGCCTCTGTTAACATAGAGATAAGAATCCTTTTCTTTGTATAGACCCATCCATCTGGGATATCTATACATGGCAGGGCTCCACTTAATTCCGGGTAGATTGACGCCAAACTGAAAACCATGGGTGTGACCAGAAAGCGTAATATCCATCTTTATTGGATGTTTCAAACCTTTCTCATCCCAGTGTGTTGGATCATGGGACATGAGAATATTAAAATCGTCAGATGTCAATCCTGCAGTAGCTTTTTCTAGATCTCCATACTTAGGAAACCATTTACCTCCGCCCCAGTTTTCAA
>JAUMBJ010000110.1:0-3339 GCA_032115755.1 Saprospiraceae bacterium | reverse complement strand
GCCAACTAAAATTATCCCAATGTTGTTGGGAGATTTTTGGAACTATAAGGAGCAGAAAAATATTTAACCCCAGGTTTAAAAGTACATTACTGATGCGAAGGAGCGCAAAGCTGACAGACTTACCTTCAACTCTAAGCATAGCAAAAGGTATAACCACTAGGGTATCAAAAAATACGGTGCCAACCAGTAATTGTATGATGACAGGCTGATCAAAACCAAAAAATAATGCAATGTCTGCTGAAAATGGAAAGGCCAGCGCAACAAAAATTAATGAAGCACCAGCAAGCATAATAGTAGAGGTAGAAACCACCTTCTCTTTCTCTTTTTCCGCAGTAAAATACCTGAAAAATGATGTTTCTAGACCAAAGGTGAGTATCACATTTAGAAATGCTGCATAAACGTAAAAATTTGTATTTACAGAATAACTCGCTGTACTTAATACATAAGTATGGATAGGAACAAGTATAAAACTGACCAGCCTGGGTGTTATCGACGCCAGTCCATAAATAAATGTATCCTTAAAAAATGATTTGTAAAGGGACAAGCTTAGATAATTTACTCACAAAATTATATTTATTATTTTATTTGGTTAAATATCATCAATAAACATTAATGATGCAACAATACTTCAATAGTATTTTATTGTACGTGATAAATTTTAATTATAAAATACTGTTTTTTAATAATAATCAATATAATGTTTCGCGATGCGATCAATATCCTTTAACAAATTTTAAAGCTGCAACATTTTCGCCATCTGCCAGATATACATAATAAATTCCCGGGGCCAGATCCTGAATGTAGTAGCTCGCATCATCAACAGGAGCACTGTGTTCAAATGTTTTGATACACCTCCCCGACACATCTACAATTTTGGCATGTTTGATCTTTACTTTACAATCATCACAAGCCACCTCAATATAATCAGATACTGGATTTTGCTTCAAACGATATATTGATGTGGATTTTGTTAGTGAAGTAACGTCTGAAAGTATTCTGGTACCATTGCTAAACCATACGGGCCAACGCTTATTCAATACGATTAGAAACGGATTGGCAGCAGGGTCAATCTTTGAAGCCGTTACCGGAGCGAGAGCCACATTTTTGGAGGTATTCCCATCATTGTCAAAAGATATTTTATTGTCCTTGATGCCATAGCTTGGGAAACTCAAAGTATTATTCTGGAAAACCTCGGATACTTTTCCAGTTTCGATATTGGCTGCCAGCAGAAACAAATTATCCTGGTCGTCTAAATAGTCAAATGCAATGATATAGGGACTGTTTTTGGCAAATGTGGGATTTCCAACACTAACCCCCTCAGGCAGGGAAGTGAATAATTTGTTGATATCGCCCTCAGCGAATCCGTTTTTCTTTTTATCCCAAACATGGAGAAATCCAATATCCCAGTATTGAATTGTACCTGCTGTATTGCTTTTTAATTCATTTTCGGCATCATACATCAAATATTCTCCTGATATGTCAAATTCCATGGCATCCGCATAATTAACATCACCTGTCGAAATTCCCTGTGTAAAAGTGGGGTTGTACAATTCAAAAACTTTTTGTGTCTGCGAGAGAAAGTCGTATACAAATATTTGGTTTACTTTATCCTGAAACAATCCAGCAAGTCTGTTACCGTCTTTTGAGATAGCTATTGCACGCCAGATAGGACTGTCGTCCAGCAACTGATCGGCCTTGAATGAACCTGCATTCCAGTCAATTTCGGCAAAATAAAGCTTCTGGTCACCACCAATGTACAATATAATTGAGCCATCATCCGTAATACTTGGTTTGCTTAATATTTCCTGAAAGGTGATCTGTGCCAATTGGACACCATTTTCATTGTGGATATACAGGCCAATGTTGTCCGTGCCCGTAGTCAGTAAAAATTCCTGGCCTGGATTTACCGGGGCATCATTCTCATAGTCGCCACCTTGATCACCCAAAATACCAACTTCGTCAAATGCTTTTTTAACTGCATTGACCTCTGTAGTTCCAAATAGATCCCCTGCTGCCTTTATGGTAGCTATTCTACAATCTACAAATCTGGATGATTTGGTCAGGTAATTTGCCAGTGCCCGGTAAAATATTTTTTCTGCTTTATCCTTGCCAATGGCAGTTGCTGTCTTAAAAAACGCAAAATTAGGTATGCCGCTATTGATATGAACGCCGCCATTATCTTCTGGACCTGTAAATCGCTCATTATAATGTCGAGGTTGCCAGCCTCTGTTGAAGTCATTGGTGGCGGCACCATTGTGCGGATCTTCCATATTTCTGAGGGCGCCGGATGGGAAAGCAGTAGTTTTAACCACATCTTCCCCAATTTTCCAGTCATCTCTATCAATCATAGCCCCAAAAATATCCGCAAATGATTCATTTAGGGCACCTGACTCGTCTTGATACTCCAGATTTGCCGTAGACTGAATCACTCCGTGTGCCATTTCATGGCCTGCCACATCAAGACCTCTGGCGAGTGGCTGGAAAGCATTGTCGCCATTGCCGTAAAACATAGCTTGCCCATTCCAGAATGCATTTCCAAGAGATGAACCATCCTCATCGGCAACATTAATCAATGAAATGATATTACCACCAGTACCATTTATGGATTTTCTGTTGTGAACATTTCTAAAATATTCAAATGCTTTTCCTCCATTAAAGTGCGATGATACGGACGTTTTACTGTTCCACACATTGTTGGAGGAAGTAACATGATCATAATTAAAATTATTAGCGGCCGGTGATGTATTGAAGGCATCAATTGTCCAGATTACGCCTTTCGGATCATTGGGTAAGTCAGCTGGAGAGGACGAAAAGATGTCTCTCGACCCATCAATCAGATAAAATTTATTTCCTACCTGATAAGTATTTATAAGCCTACTGATATTAAACAAGTCGACGGCATTTGCTGTAGCTTTACCGTCCAGTATTTCTTCTTCCTCACTTGGAGCAGAACAATCTTTACCTCTCTCATGACGGTGGTTGTGAAATTTGCAAATACTCTGGAATTTTTTGATGATTTTTCCCGAATTAGCATCCACAATATATTCCCAACGTTCGATGATATTTTTATACGCAGTGGTATGGTAAGCGAGTATTTGAGTGTCATCCAGCGGATAGATGATGAGTTTAGTTTCAGGTGCCATTGTACCTATATCCTGGATACTCCTTTGATATTTGGGAGATGGTCCCAAATCTTCAAAAACTTTGTTCAATATTTCCGCCTGTTGTAAAGCAGGCGTCGTTGTACCCTGATAGATTAGTTTTTCATAATGTCCATTTAAAAAATGTATGCCGTCCTTATCGCCGTGCAATACGATTTCTGTTCCATATATCGGTATA
>JAUMBJ010000109.1:0-8275 GCA_032115755.1 Saprospiraceae bacterium | reverse complement strand
TGTGTGATTAGTTTTTAAGGCCACATGGAATTGACAACTGTATTATCTATGGTGTTGTCGAATTCGCGTTTCGCTAGTCTTTACTAAAATATGAATAATATTTTATTAATTTATTTTATTAAAAGCAAGACTGATCCATTTTCTCAACTTTTGTGATATCGAATCCATTGTCCTTAGCTATAGATAATAATTCATTATATTGAGTTTCTTGCATTACTTTTTCTCTGCCAAGAATCCAAAAATATTTACGAGAAGGACTACCTACCAGTGCATATTCATATGTATTACCAAGCTCGAATACAAAGTAGTCGCCATAAAATGGCCAGAAAAATGTTACTTGTAATTCGCCTGGCGTATTTTTATTTGGAACTTTTGCGGATCCCTCAATGCGTTTTATATTTTTGCTACCATCGGTTTTGAACCCGGAATTGATAACTTTTATAGATCCGTCCTGCATGGGAATATACTCCGCAGTGACGCAAATAAGTCCTTTTTCAAATTGGTTTGGTAATTTGGCAATTTCGTACCATTTTCCTGCATATTTATTGATATCCAAAACCTTAACAGTCATAAGTTTCTGTCCTGGACTACATCCCAGTCCTAATATTGCCATTAATGCTATTGTAAATGCTTTTATTTTGTACATGATAATCTTTAATATAAAGGGATTTATAAGGTTTATTTACGTTCAAAAATTTTATGAGTATCTTATAAGTCACAGCATTTTTAATGTTTGTTATAAAAATCAGAATAGTTATTTCTAAAGTTGAAAATGGTTGGAAAAACTTGGATTTCTATCTTTTTCTAAAATTCAATTTAAATGGTTACAAATATTTCCAACATAATAACTTCGAATTGTGATTCTAATTTAAAACTCAAGTTTTTCTTATTGTTTATTGTCTACAAATAAAGATATATGATTACTTGACATGTTGCCTACATCCTCAGATATTTTTTCAATCATGAAATTTACCGCAGATTTACCATTTTCTCCCAAGTCTCTGGTATACTCATTAACATAAAGTTGGATATGAGACTTCATTACTTGATCGTCCATTTCTTGAGCATGCGCTCTAATATATGCCAAGCCACTTTCCGGAAAATTCATAGCATATTCTACGCTCTGTCTTAAGAGATTATTGATTTCTAATTTGAGGTTATCAGGTAGATCTCTTTTAACGGCTATCCCACCTAAAGGAATTGGCAATCCTGTCGTTCGCTCCCAATATTCTCCCAAATCAATTATCTGCACAAGTCCTTTTTCGCGGAATGTAAATCTGCTTTCGTGTATGATTAAACCAGCATCGTATTTCCCTGCGGATACAGCTTCTTCAATGTCTGAAAAAAGCACAACTTCACATCTTTGTATGTCCGGAAAGGCATTTTTCAATAAAAAGTATGCTGTGGTATGTAGCCCAGGTATGGCAATCTTTAATTCAGAAATACGATCTAATGCTATGTCTTCTCTTGCTATTAATATCGGTCCGCAGTTATGTCCAAGTGCGCTTCCAGAAGATAGCATCTGATATTTGTTTGACAAATGGGCATAAGCATAATAGCTCAGTTTAGTAACGTCATAGGTTCCTTTCTTCGCAAAATTATTTAATTCTTCCACATCGTGGAGATGGACTTCCCAGTCTATATTTTTTGAAGGTATTCTTCCATGAATGAGAGGTTCAAATATAAAAGTGTCATTGGGGCAAGGGCTGTATGCAATACTGATCTTCATAGGCATAAAAAAAGCGATATCATACTAATACGTTGATACCGCTTTTTGTTTTATGGATATTGTTATTTAAAACATAATAAATTTAGACCTGGCACCGCATTTGGCTCTTCCAAAATAACCAATTCCCCAGTTGAATTCGAAAACAAGTCCGGCAAAAGCAATATTAGAGGCAGCGTAACCATCGCTGTAAAAACCTGCATTTCTTGTGGGCGCACCTGTAGCCTTACCTGTTTCACTTACAAAATCTGTCAATCCATATTCGAATCTTGCACCGATTATGCCAGAAAATCTTCCTTCTCGTTGACCGAAAAGATTCATTCCAAAGCCAAGCACCCCGCTTACTACATTTTTGTTGTAAGCGTCAGTAACTTCACTTACGGTGCCGTTGTCCGTTTCTTCTACTGCATTGATGAAACTTATTTTTGGTCCCAATTCAAAATAACCAAGGTTTCGGGCATTTCTGAATAATGTATAGATGTCTACAGTTCTCCAATTGTAATTTATTTCAGTATCTGAAGGGCTATCGTCAAATAATTGGTTTGCATTACTTGTCATCACATCAATAGCAAGGCCATTGTATTCCCAGTTTATACCTACTTTTCCGCCAAAGCTATAACCTGTTGCTATAGCATAATTGTATCCACTTCCTGAAGCGGCCATTTTGCTGTTGTAAAAACCAGTAGGTCCATATTGTGCTTTAAGACCAGCATCGAACCAAACTATTTTCTTTTGAGCATGAAGACTTATTGATCCTAGCACAATTACAAGCAGGGCAATTTTTTTTAACATGTAGAAATAATTTTTGATGATGAAATATGCTCACAAACCTAATGAAAAAATATTAATATTTCAATTTGAATGAAGTATTTTCATTTTCTTTATTATGGAAATATAAACACAAAACTTAATTTGTTGTTTTTGCTACAGAATACCTAAAATATGAAAGTGAATTTAAATAGACAGTACGTTATATTCGGATTATTAGCTGCAACCATACTAGGTTTAGCATCTTCAGGTTCTCATCCTGTACAAGGATCATCTGGATATACAGGAGCTCCAGGTGACGCAGCATGTACCAATTGTCATACCGGCAGTAACTCAAGTCTTGATGGAGACGTGAGTATTGAAGGACTTCCCTCCACAATTTTGACTAATACAACATATCGCGTTACCGTCACCATTACAAATCCAAACGGAAATGCTGCGGAAGCTGGGTTCCAAATGCTGGTGTTGAATGGAAATAATCAAAATTCTGGAAACTTATCTAATAATTCTCCGCAGACGATTATAAAAACTGTTAGTGGTGGAAAGAAATATTTTGGCCATCAACCATCATCTAATTTTCCATCTTCCAATATTTTATCCTGGGAAGTAGATTGGACTTCACCTTCTACAGCCTCTACTGGGGAGGTTAAATTTTATGCTGTTGGCAATATTGCCAACGGAAATAATGGTTCAAGTGGAGATAGAATCGTTTTTACAAATGTTATCCTCCCCATCGAATCTCCAGTTGTGCCGTTGGCTATTTATGTTTCAGGATTGGTCAATCCCAGTTGTTCAAATTCCAATGATGGTAGAGCTACAGTAAGCATTACCGGAGGTACACCTCCTTACAATATCCAGTGGAGTAACGGTGAAAATACGGCCACTGCCACACAATTACCTGGTGGAAGTTTTTCAGTTACTGTAACAGATGCACTTACCAATAATATTAATACGTCCTCCAGTCTCACTGCTCCTCCGGCATTAACATTAGCCACTTCTGCTCAAAATGTGACTTGCAATGGATTATTTGATGGTTCGGCTTCAGCGCAGGCTTCTGGAGGTACGGGTGTTCTGCTTTATCAATGGTCAAATGGGGCTACAGGTCCAGTTATCGAGAATATTGGTGCAGGAAGCTACACAGTAACTGTAACAGACGTCAATGGATGTATCATTACTGCTCAGGAAGTAGTTGAGCAACCCGCTCCATTGCAGGTGGTAACTAATTCTCTAGTTCAGCCAAGCTGTTTTGGTGCCACTGATGGGGAAATATCGGTATCAGGTGCAGGAGGAAATGGTGGATATGCATTTCTTTGGTCAAATGGTTCTGATGAAAATATGCTGATCAATATTCCTTCAGGATCATATGGTCTAACAATTACCGATGCCCTGGATTGTAGTGTTTCTCAAAACCTAATGCTTTCGCAACCTCAACCAATTCAGGTTTTAGTTTCGCAACTTGTTAATGTAAGTTGCTTTGGATTAAATAATGGTTCCGCTCAATTATCTGCGCAGGGGGGCACCGGAAATAAAATATTTACTTGGAACGATGGAATAGTTTCATCATTTAGAAATCAATTATCCGCAGGAAATTATCAAGTTACGGCAACTGATCAAAATGGATGCTTTTCTACGCCAATCTCTGTCCAAATAGTGCAGCCAAGTGCATTACAGACTTCTTTTGAGTTATTGGCACCTATTTCCTGTTTTGGAGATTCTACAGGGGCATTGAATCTTATAGTAACCGGCGGCATGGGATCTTATACATATCAATGGTCGAATGGAGATACTACAAATCTGAATTACCAGCTACCAGCAGGTCTTTACAGCGTAAGCGTTACAGATAATAATGGTTGCACGAGAAATGATTCTTTTAATCTTCAGCAGCCACCAGCAATTGTTATTGATACGTTTGCCTATTCGGATACCATCTGCTTTGGCTCGGACAATGGATTTATTTTAACTGAATATACAGGAGGAACAGGTTCATTGATCTACAATTGGTCAAATGGGGATACTTTGTCCGGAATTGACCAATTGACAGCAGGCTCCTATACACTGACTGTTACGGATTCAAATCAATGCAGCTCTATCCGTGATTTTTCTATTGCCTCTACGACACCAGTAAGTATAACTGCAGATGTTCAAAATACTTCTGAACTGGATTCAAACGATGGATCCATATCGCTTATGATTTCCGGCGGAACATCTCCATATCAGATCATTTGGTCCAATGGTGAAGAAGGTATTGATATTGATAGTTTGCCGCAAGGGGCGTATCGTGTGACGGTAACAGATGCATTTGACTGTAGCTATCAAAAATCAATCGTCGTTAATTCAGACGCCTGTCTCCTGGAGTTAAGATATACTTCTTCCGATGTTACTTGTTTTGGGGGCAGTGATGGGATGATTGATATTACTGTTGAAAATGCAGCAGGCACATTTCAAGTTGCTATTATTAAAGATAGCATATCATTCCCGGTCACTACCTGGAATATGTTGTCTGCCGGAATTTATGTGATATCTGTTACTGATTCAATAGGTTGTATTGTAACAGATACGGTGGTTATAAGAGATGGAAATCCTTTTGTCGTTGATGTAAATATTGATTTGCCGGGTAGCGGGCAAAGCAATGGTGCTATAAATGTATTGGTTCAAGGGGGTAATGAAAACTACTCCTTTATCTGGCGCAATGATGCTCAGGTTATTATTTCCAATTTGCAAAATCTAAAAGACATAGGTAAGGGGCGATATTCACTCCAAATTATTGATCAGGAGGGATGTGATACAACGTTGATTGTTCATGTCGATGAAACCAGCCGTACACGTGAAAGTGAACTTACAGATTTTGCTGTTTATCCCAATCCGGTTACAAACAAACTTTTTGTGGAATCTGCTAGGTTCAGTGGTGATTTTATCATAACAATTTTTGATACGCACAGCAAATTGATAAATCGTTTATCATTTACTAAGTTAACCGTTCATCAGGATGTGTCTGAAATTTTACAGCATTGTATATCCGGGATGTATTTTCTTCAAATTGAAGCAGAAGGAGATCGTAAAATGTACAAAATAGTCGTACCCTAAATATTAAATTTAAGATTGTAATAAACATGTAATTTCGACACTTAGATTAAGGGAAATAGATAGGATTTATACCTATTTATCAATAATAGATGTGTCCTCAATATTTAATAGAAAAATATGATTCCAGTTGGATTTTTTAAAAACTGAGGATTATAATATACATAGTTTTGTGATATTGCAAATAAGTCATCAATTCCCAAAATTATCTAAAAAATAATATAGAATAAATTTCTTAAAGCATTAAAAATGTTAACTGATCTACAATATTTTGCTGGGATAGATTTTGGTTCCAGGTCAGCTGGCACAACTTCATTATGCTTAAACGTAGATGGTAAAATGCAAATTTTTCAATCTAAAAAAGGTGAAGATGCAGATATTTTCTTATCGAAATGGATAGAAGCATTTCAAATAAGAAAAGTTTTTATTGATGCACCCTTAAGCATTCCTGGGGCATATTATGACAAGGGGGTTGATTTTATGTATCGAGATGCAGATCGGACTGTAAAAGCAATGTCGCCTATGTTTCTTGGAGGGCTTACAGCCAGAGCCATGCAGTTGCAAGCACAATGGAAACAAATGGGTGTAACATTTACAGAAGTTTATCCTGGCGGATGGATAAGGAATCATGCTATGGCATCTGAAACTTACCTAAAAAAATCTTCAGGAAATACCAGCAATTTTATACAGTTCTTGAAAAACGAGTATCCAGCAATCGATTTTCCGGAAGTTGACAATTGGCACCAGGTTGACAGTGTAGTTTGCTGGCTCATTGGTCATAAATATTTGCAAGGTAAAGCTACTGCTATCGGAGATCCTGATGAGGGTCAGATTTGGATATAAGGAAATATTTTTTTTGGAGTTTATATTTTTTCCAAATTAATGCTTAAAATAAGTATCGATTTCAAGCTGCTTCAATTGTTTTGATAAGATTTGTAGGCTGTGCAAATAATAAGATTAGTATATCTGAGTTCTGAACTGAATGATTTCAGGATCTGAGATATATTCATCAAAAGTTTTCATTCTGTCAATAAATCCCTTTGGTCCAATCTCAATAATCCTATTGGCAATAGTTTGAGTAAATGTATGGTCTCTTGAGGTAAACATAATATTGCCAGGAAATCCCATCAAGGAGTTATTTAAAGCAGTGATGGTTTCTAGGTCCAAGTGGTTTGTAGGTTCGTCAAGCATAAGCAGATTGGCTTCGGTCAACATCATTCTGGAAAGCATACATCGCACTTTTTCACCTCCCGAAAGTACATTAGACATTTTAAGGGTTTCTTCCCCGGAAAAAAGCATTTTACCGAGAAAACCACGGATGTAAGCCTCATCCTTTTCCTTCGAATATTGTCTTAGCCAATCAATTAAGTTCATAGGCTCCTGAGAAAAATAAGTTTCATTTTCATTAGGGAGATAAGAAGGTGTAATGGTTTGTCCAAATTCAATAGAACCTGATTCAGGTTTTATTTCAAAATTTAGTATTCTGAATAGAGTAGTAGTACACAGGCTATTTTTTGAAATAAATGCAATTTTATCGTCTTTATTAACGGTAAAAGTAAGATTATGGATTAGCTTATCTGAACCGACAATTGCATTTAAATCTTTCACGTGAAGGATTTCCTTTCCGGCATCTCTTGCTTGTTTGAAGATGATTCCTGGGTATCTGCGGGAAGATGGTTTTATTTCCTCTATATTTATTTTTTCCAGCATTTTTTTACGGGAGGTAGCCTGTCTGGACTTGGAGGCATTAGCGCTGAATCTGTCAATAAAAGCCTGCAATTCTTTTATTTTTTCTTCAGCCTTTTTGTTCTGGTTTTGTTTTTGTCTTAAAGCCAGTTGACTGGATTCATACCAGAAGGTGTAATTACCTGTATAAAGGCTTATTTTACCAAAATCAATATCTGCAATATGGGTACACACGGTATCAAGAAAGTGTCTGTCATGGGATACGATAAGTACAGTATTTTTGAAATCTAGCAAAAAATCTTCGAGCCAGATAACTGTTTCGAGATCTAGATCGTTTGTAGGTTCGTCGAGTATTAAAATGTCCGGATTTCCAAACAGGGCTTGAGCGAGCAAAACGCGCACTTTTTGGTTTCCGGTTAATTCATGCATGTATTTGTAATGATCAGTTTCTACAATTCCGATACCGCTAAGCAATGATGCGGCGTTAGCATTTGCATTCCAACCATCCATTTCTGCAAACGCTTCTTCCAGTTCAGAAGCACGCATGCCATCTGCTTCGCTAAAATCTTCTTTACTATAGATAATTTCTTTCTCTTTGATATTGTGCCAAAGAGCGGTGTGTCCCATGAGTACTGTATCCATAACGGTAAATGGGTCAAACTCAAAATGGTTTTGTTTGAGCACTGCCATTCGCTTACCGTGTTCAATGTGTACAGTACCTTTATTAGGTTCAATTTCACCTGCTAAAATTTTAAGGAAGGTAGATTTTCCAGCACCGTTTGCACCGATTACACCGTAACAATTTCCGTTTACGAATTTTACATTCACTTCGTCGAACAAAACACGTTTTCCGAATTGAAGCGAAAGATTATTTACATTAAGCATTTACTGATAATTTTGGCGCAAAGATAGATTAAAAAAGTTGGGTTTTTTTAGTGAAAAACGAAAAGTGAAAAGTTAAGAGTTGGGGATTATAATTGAAATTTAGAATGCAAAAATTGAATCCGCCAAGCC
>JAUMBJ010000108.1:0-17779 GCA_032115755.1 Saprospiraceae bacterium | reverse complement strand
ACTCGTCCTGCTGGGCCTTGAGGACAGCCATCTCCAGGCCGTCGGCATCCGCGGCGTCCGTCTCCGGCTCGTCACTCCCCTCAACCTGCATGGTATTTATCATGTCCTGCGTACTCACGCTTAATTCGAATTGTTGATCTTCTGCCACTATAGCCTGCACAGCAATGTCATTGGAAAACATAAAATAATACAGTCCCTGAGGAAGTCCTTTTTCGTTTTTATAATGGAGCTTACCATTTACGGCAATTACGGTATCCTGAACGTAGTTTTGATCCAAATAAAAACCAATAATCTGAACCGTTGCATTAATGGAGTTATCTGTCAGCGTTATTTTAATGTCGGCAGGTCCTCCCATGACAGGATTATCAACTGGATTTTTTCCAATGTCTTCAGTTTGCCCATTGTTCGAGGTTTTATTTGACTGACATCCTATCCAGAAAAATGCCCCTATTAAGATTATTATATGTCTCATCAATATATTTTTCCGTAAAATTACATAAAATATATAAAAAAATAATCCGTTGTATATAATTTATATACAACGGATTATATATGCTGAATTAAGCTCAATTATTTTGAAAATAAACTTCTGGTTTTACTTTTTGCTTTAAAGGTGAGCCAATACATCACGGGTACAACAACCAATGTCAAGAAGGTGGAGAAAGTAAGTCCGTAGATGACGGTCCATGCCATGGGGCCCCAAACCGCTGTATTGTCACCTCCAAGGTAGAATTGACCATCCCAACTTTCTACAAATGTGAAAAAATTGAAGTTAAATCCGATAGCTAGCGGTATAAGTCCAAGTATTGTAGTAATAGCAGTAAGTAGTACTGGGCGCAGTCTTGTTGCCCCTGCTTCTATTATAATAGCTTTTTTCTGATTGTCTGTCAATTCAAATTCATTGTTTAATCCAAGTTCTTCCAGTTTTTCTTTGGTCAAAAGCAATGTATAATCAATAAGCACGATGGCATTGTTAACTACAATTCCTGCCAAAGAAATAATACCAACACCAGAGAAAATGACCGATATGGGCATACCTGAAACAGAGTATCCCAGAAATACGCCAATCGTACTGAATAAAACAGATAGCATAATGATAAAAGGAGATAAGAGGGAATTAAACTGTCCCACCAGAATGATAAAAATAAGGAATATTGCGACAAGGAATGCACCTGATAAAAATTCCATATTTTCTGTTTGCTGCTGTTGTTGACCCGTAAAGGCATATGTAAACCCATCTGGAAGGGGATAATTATTCATCGCATCCTGTAGGTCTTCGACAATCTCATTGGCATTGTATCCTGAAAGGACATTGGAAGAAATGGTCAATACTCGTTCTTTGTTTAATCGTTTTATGGAACTATATGTACTGGAGTATTCTATATCGGCAACGGCAGAAACCGGTACCTGAACTAGACGTCCATTCGCAGGGTTTCTGAAAGTTATCTTTTGATTGAGTAGGTCTTCCACCCTGTTTCTATATTTTTCATCCAGTCTGACAACAATAGGATATTCGTCCTCTCCATCTTTAAATTTACTGACCTCCTTTCCGAAAACAGAAGTTCTCAGCGCCATCGCAATACTGTAAGTGGAAAGCTCATATCTCCTGGCAGCTTCCCTGTTGATACGGATGAGTAGCTCTGGTTTTCCTATTTTAATATCAGATTTCAATTCTTCAATACCCGGTATACCAAGCTCATTGATATACTTCTTCAATGATTCCGAAAGTACAATTAGGGAGTCTATATTATCGCCTTTGATTTCCAGATTAAGCGGTTTCCCTGCCGGAGGACCGTTGGCATTTTTGTCTACCACTATTTCAACGCCGGGATAATTTTTAACTGAAGCCCTGATTTCTTCCATAATGGCTGTAGTTGACAAACCTCCTCGCTCTCCATATGGAACAAATGAAACAGTTACCCTGGCCTTATGAGGTGTTACTCCTGGTTCAGGGGGTGCATTCGGATCCGAAGTATTTTCTCCAATCTGAGTTAGAACTGCTTCAACAATTTGTTTTTTATCCTTCAAGATTTCATTTATTTTCGTTTCAATCCCGGAAACTATTTTATTTGTAGCTTCAATATCAGATCCCTGAGGTAATTCTACAAAGACATTAATGTAAATGGGGTCAGCATTGGGAAAGAATTCAACTTTCGGAGCTCTTATACCTAACAAAACGATGGAAAATATAAGCAAGCCGAAAGTACCCAAAAAGATGCCCAAAGGCCATTTGCCTTTTAAAGAAAAGGCGATAAAATGATCATAAGCATTTTCCAGTCTTGGTAAGGCACTTTTCATAAATCTGTTTGCCCAATTTTTGAGAAAAAATCCATTGATGGCTGTTATTATGGCTGCAATTATCATAAGATTTCTAAGCCAGTCCATTTTTAGAATTACGCCCAATAGTGAAATGATGAGCAATCCTACAATTAATACCAATAAATTCTTCCTTTCCTTTTTAATTAAGGCAGAATCAGAAACTTTTTCTTCCACTTTCATAAACTTGGCAGCAACTACGGGATTAACAACCAGGGCGACAAAAAGGGAGGATGTAAGTACTATAATCAGGGTGATTGGAAAATACTTCATAAACTCTCCAAATATCCCGGGCCAGAATCCCAAAGGAATAAATGCTGCCAGTGTGGTGGCTGTCGAACTGATAATTGGAACTGCAATTTCGCCAACGCCATATTTTGCTGCTTTGAAGGGGGGGTATCCATTTTGCATAAAACGGTACATGTTCTCAACTGCAACGATAGCATTATCCACCAACATACCTAATGCAAGAATGAGAGCGAATAATACTACTATATTTAATGTCACTCCCATGACGTTTAAAATTAAAAAACCCAGTAACATGGAGAGAGGAATAGAAAGCCCCACAAAACTGGCATTTCTTAAACCCAGGAAAAATAATAATACGAGGGTCACTAAAATTACTCCTGAAATAATACTATTTTCCAAATTGTTTACCTCATTTCTGGTATTTATTGACTGATCGTTAAATAAGGTTACATTTAGTTCTTCAGGAAGTGAAGGTTTGAGTTCTTCAATTTTGACTTTTATTTCATCGGAAGCTGCTAATAGATTCTGGCCTCGCCTTTTGATGACATCGAGGGATATAACCGGCAAGCCATCGGCTCGGGCATAACTTGTCCTATCCTTATATCCATCAACTACCGTTGCAATATCTTTAAGAAAAATAGGTCTTTGGTTTTCGCTTTTGATGATAAGGTTTTCCGCCTGTGAAACTTCAGAAAATTGACCAATTATTCGGAGGGCCTGCTTGAAATCATTGTTGATGATTTCTCCTCCGGACATTGTTAGGTTTTCCGAAGATACCGCATTTTCAATATCGTTGAAAGAGACTTTAAGCGACTGCATTTTAAAAAGATCAACTTCGATTTTGATTTCTTTATCCAGTGCTCCTTTTAGATTTACTTTTGATACCTGAGTTACATCTTCAATAGCGTCTTTAATTCCTTCTGCATACGCTTTTAAATCGTCATTTGAGAAGTTGCCGGACACGTTTACGGTCATAATTGGTATTTCCGATAAATTTATTTCCAGTACCGAGGGTTCTTCTGTGAGGTCATTGGGAAGATCCTGTTTAGCTTTATCTACAGCATCTTTTACTTTTCTGACGACGCTTTCCATTTCGAGATCTGCTTCAAATTCTGCAATAATTACAGAAAAATCCTGAATAGATGTGGAAGAAACCTTTTTGATTCCTGTAATGTTTTCAATCTGTTTTTCCAGCGGCCTGGTGACCAGATTTTCAATTTCAACAGCCGAATTTCCAAAATATGGTGTATTTATAAATACAGTAGGTAAAGAAGCCTCTGGAAATTGTTCTTTGGGCATATTATTGTAAGAACGTATTCCAAAAATCACAATCATTGCTGTAATAAGCAGAATACTGGTGGCATTATCCAGCGCGAAGTTGGACAGGCTGAATGTTTTTATATTTTTTTGATTTTCCATGTCTAGTCTAGATTCAATTTCAATTCTGAATAACTACTTCCTGACCATCTGTAATATTTCTCGCGCCTTTGGTAATGATAATGTCTCCTTTAACAATACCTTCGGTAATAACGATGCTGCCATTTCCACTTTCGCCTGTGGTCACATATGATTTTTTGACTATGTTTTTATTATTGGCAGTAGATGCCAGATAAATATATTTTTTACCACTAACTTCTTGTTGTATAAGTTCGAGGGGTACAACAATGGCTTTGTTTAAGGTGTAATCGTTCAATTTTATAACGGAAAGCAAATTTGGCTTCAATTCACTTCCTGCATTATCAACTTTTATTTCGAGTTTAAATGTTCTATTTGAGGGGTCTATAGTTCTTCCCAGCATAGAAACAGGCTTAGTTTGTTCTTTGCCTAGCGCAGGAAATTGAATCAGTACTTTATCGCCTTTTTTAACTTTTCCCAAATAGGATTCCGGTACATCAGAAACTACCTTTACTTTGGATGAATTCAAGATCTGTACTATGGGTGTACCTGGTCCTGCTATTTCTCCTTCCTTTAGAAATTTTAGATCCACTATCCCAGAAATGGGAGCATAAACATTTCTTTTTCTGTATTGCACCTCCATGGCTGCGAGGCTTTTTTCCAGCCGCTCCATAGTATTTTGCGCTTGAAGATATTGCACCTCAGAACCAATTTTCTGTTCCCACAATCTTTTTTGCCTTTCATATACATCCTTTGACAATTCAAGTGCTTTTTGTATCTCCTCCTTTTGCTTTTCAATGGCATCGGCATCAGTGGTAGCGATGAGTTGACCTTTTTTAACAGGTGTTCCTTCCTGTACATAAAGCTTTACTATCCTGCCGCCGATATCACTTCCGGCATTAACGGTTTCTTCTGACATAACCACACCCTGCAGGTCGATATACCTTTTAAAGGTAGTCTCTTCCATGGTATCAATTTTAACTGTTATTTTTTCTTTTGGCGCAGATGTATCCAGTGCAGCAATCTCACTTCGCAATTTAATGATGGTTTTTTCTAGGTTCTTCGATTCCTCCAGTTTGGTTTTGAGCATTGCTTTTTTGCCGTTTAGGTCTGCTGGCCATTCCTGAGATTGGTTGTTATTGCAGGCCACTATCAATACGGGTACTAAAATTATAAACAGATATTTGTACATGATTTTTTTTTATGGTGTTAATAATTAAATTAAAGTGTTCCTTTAGCGGATTGGAGGTCAATCAAAGCGCTAAGCATATCGTATAGGGCGTTGGTATAGTCGCCTTGTGTTCTGAATAGGGCTCCTTCGGATTGTGTGACTTCAAGGCTTGAACCCACACCTTCTTTAAACTTTACTAGTGTAAGATCATAAATGCGCTGATTTAAATCGAGCGCTTTTTTTCTGCTTTCCATTCTGTACTTAGCATTTTCAAAGGCGATAGTGGCATTTGAAATCTGCATAGTCATCGCTTTTTCAAAATTTTGTTTTTCCAGATCTGCCTTTTGCATATTGATTCTTATGCGTTGTAATTTGGCAGATTTTTCCCCTCCGTCGTAGATTGGAATTGACATGGCTAGTCCTACTGCGGATTGAGGGATCCAACCGGTTTCATCATTATCAAACAGGTTTCTTCTAAAAAGACTGGCCTGTGCAGAAGTAAATGCCCGAAGCGAGGGATAATATCCCGCCTGAACGCGTTTAAAATCTAGTTTATTTAATTCTTGAGACAGTGAAAGTAATTTGTACTCCTCTCTTTCATTGTAGTTAATTTGTGCATTTTTGTCATCCGCAGTATTGCTCCATTCTACAAGTAACTGGTCAAGTGTTTGTGTGAGTTCAATATCTTGCTCCAATGGATAATTCATTTGGAATTTTAATAGATTTTTCGAAATATTGACTAATTGGCGGATGTTATTGCGCTCTGTCTCAAGATTGTCATATGATACCTGTAGCCTATCAACATCGAGCATTTCTACAAAACCATTTTGATACATGACTTTAATATCATTAAGTGAAACAGCGAGGTTATCCATATTTTTTGATAATACCTTTTCATTTTCTCTGGCAATGAGTATGGATAAATATGCTTTCGTGATTTGCTCTTTTAATTTTTGTACGGATACATTTTTTTCTTGAGCTACCAGTTCTTTGTAGAACCTTGCGGCCTTTAATCCATATAGATAAGAACCATCAAATAATAGACTGGTTAGTTCAATATTACCTGATAATGTATTAGGCTGAAATAAAGTAAATTTAAAAGTTTGTGGTTCTCCGAGATCTCTTTCAGGAATGACATTTTCTCTAAATAGAATGCCATAGACAGTGGGTCCTAGAAAATCTTGAACAGGCTGGGATGGTACCGCTAAAAAGTGCTGATAATTGATCCCTGCATTCAATTTTGGCATTCCAAAAGCCCTGATTTCTTTGATTTGCGCATTGGCATCATCAGTTGCCAGTGATTTTAATTTTATATCATGGCTCTGTACTATCCCAAATTCAATCGCTTCCTGTAGTGTAAAGCTTTTTTGTGAAAACAACAGAATAGGAAAAACCCCTGATAAAAGCAGAAATAATAGATTTCTAATCATTTGATTTTTTTTGAAGTGATGTTGAATTGTATTGATCAAGTAATTGTTTTTGTCCAGTAGGTGAAACAATTCCATATAAATGATATTTTTCAAGTTGCATAATTAGTTCATAGAGGTCATTATTGATTAATGAAAATTCCTTTTCATCGATAATTAGAAGAGACTTGGTAATAAAAAGCTTTGAAATTACCATTGGACTTATGTCTTTGCGGTATAGGCCTTCCTGTTGTCCACGTAATATGTTTTGTTCAATAACCTCCCGTATAAACCTGAGGTGCGTATTTTCAATCATATCCCAGCACTCAGGATAATATTTTTTTAAGTCAAAAATCAAACTTGGTTTCATAACCCTTAAGTAAGAAAGGATATGTCTGTTTATACTGATAATTTCATCAATTGCATCGGAGGACGCCGTGGTAATTTTTCTAATATTTGACTCTTCCAGTTTAAGGAAATTACCTATTACCTGGAGGATTAAGTCCTCCTTTGTTTCGACAGAGGCGTAAATCGTTTTTTTGGAAATGCCAAGTTTTTGGGCTAAGTCATCCATACTAACGCTCCTGACACCAAGATTCATAAAAAGTTCGAAAGCGGCCGAAAGTATGGAGTCTTGAATTTTCATTTTTGCTTAATTCATCTGATAAACCTTAGAAACTTTAAAAGGTTTAAAAGTTTCCTGCAAAATTATGTTTTATAATTATATATGAAAAACTTTAATGAAGAATTTTTGTGCGAAAAAATAATTTTTATATACATAATATTTTGTCGTTATTCGCCAGAATAATGGATTTAAATTTTAGGAAATTTGCGTAAGTTTGTTAAAATTTTTTACATGCTTTTACAAAACAGCTCTAAAGGTAAAAATGACTGGTATATCTACATGATTGGGATATTGGTTATCATGAGTTTTTATTTTATTGGTCAATTACCACTTTCGATGGTTGTCTTTTATAAAATGGCAGTAAAAGGAGATATTACTCAAGATAAGTTATCTGAATTTCAGAAAAATATGGACTTTGGAACCTTGGGGATATCTTCAAATGTGGGCTTAATTTTAATGATTTTGATATTTTTCTTTGCCATGGCAGGCTTGTTGCTTGCACTTAAGATTCACCATAAAAAACTTGTAGATCTTATAAATGTATTAGGAAAGATAAGATTTGCCAGGATTTTTGTTGGTTTCACGATTTGGTTTGTCATTGGAGCAGTTTTTGAAATGATCAATTTTTTAATTTCTCCTGATTTTTATGTCTTTACTTTTGAAGTTCAGAAATTTATTCCCCTGCTTATTATCTCTATCTTGATGTTACCTATACAAACGAGCTTTGAGGAATTATTTTTCAGAGGGTACATCATGCAAGGGGTATACTTTGGAAGTAAGAAAATTTGGATGTCCATGGTGATAAGTTCTGTTTTATTTGCCCTAATGCACAGTGCAAATCCTGAAATTTCTAAATTTGGGTATTTACCTATGATGACATATTATTTTATGGCAGGATTATTTCTTGCTTTAGTGACTATTTTTGATGACGGTCTTGAGCTTGCACTAGGGATTCATGCGGCTACTAATATATATGGAGCTACTATTCTAACTTATTCAGGTAGCGTTCTACAAACTGATACGGTATTTAGAGTGGATTCTATTGACCCTTGGATGATGCTTGGCATTTTTATTATTTCAGCCATAATTGTTATGGCAATATTTCATCGAATATATAATTGGAATATAACAAAATCATTAAATCAAATTTCTGACAATCCTAATGTATAAAAATCCTATTTTATGATAATATTACGTAAGTCAATTTGCTCATGTGTTTTGATTTTAAGCTGTTTATCGTTGCAGTCTTTTGGACAACAACAGCGGTTTCAGCAAGCGGTAGACTATACCATGATGTTTCAATTTAATTTAAAAAAACATCAGTATGATGGAAGTCAGTCCCTGAAATACACAAATCATTCGGGGGATACCCTGAGAAAAGTTTTTTATCATTTGTATTTTAATGCCTTTAAGCCGGGAAGTGTTATGGATGTCAGATCCCGCACAATTAAGGATCCTGATGCAAGGGTAGGGGACCGTATTAAGGATTTAAAAAAGTCTGAACAGGGATTTATGCAGGTAAATGCCCTAAAAATGGACGGAATTCCGGCTATATTCAAAGAAGAAGGAACTATACTTGAAGTTACTTTACCAAAACCTATTTTGCCAGGTCAGACGGTTTTACTTGATATGGAATTTGTGGCACAGATTCCCCTCCAGATCAGAAGAACGGGTAGAAATAATACTGAAGGAATAGAATATTCAGTATCACAGGGCTATCCTAAAATTTGTGGTTATGATGAGCAGGGTTGGCATGCCAATCCTTATATAGGAAGAGAATTTTATGGACCGTGGGGTAATTTTGACGTTACCATTTATATGAATAAGGAATATGTAATTGGTGCAACGGGGGTCCTACAAAATCCTGGAGAAATCGGATATGGATATAACCTTTCAGAACCTGAGCGCAAGGAAAAATTATTGAAATGGCATTTCAAGGCTGAGAATGTGCATGATTTTGTTTGGGCAGCAGATCCCGATTATGTACATACTACTTATACTGCATACAATGGAACGATATTGCGATTTTTCTATCAACCTGGAGCTAAAACAACAGACAACTGGAAACTTCTCCCTGCTGCTATGGATGAAGCGTTGAAATATCTCAATACACATTATGGAGAATATCCTTATCCTTCCTACAGCTTTATTCAGGGAGGAGACGGCGGTATGGAGTATCCTATGGCAACATTAATTACGGGGGAGAGGTCTCTGGTAAGTTTGGTAGGGGTTTCGGTGCACGAACTGGTACACAGTTGGTTTCAGGGTTTACTTGCATCCAATGAGGCATTATATGCCTGGATGGATGAGGGTTTTACTTCGTACGTAAGCACAGAAGTAATGAATCACCTTAAAAAACAAAAACTTATTCCCGGATTGCCTGAAGATAATCCCCAGCTTTCTTCAGTAAAGGGATATGTCAATTTTACGCAATCAGGATTGGAAGAGCCGCTCATTACACACGCTGATCATTTCAATACTAATGCGGCCTATGGAATGGCAGCCTACACAAAAGGTCAAGTGCTCCTCGAACAAATGCGCTATATAATAGGTGATGATGCCTTCAAGAAAGGCATGTTGCAATATTTTAAAGACTGGAAATTTAAGCACCCTAATGCAAATGATTTTATAAGGGTAATGGAAAAGGTATCGGATCTAGAGTTGGATTGGTTCAAGGAATACTTTGTCCATTCTGTCCACACTATTGACTATGAAGTTGAAAAATATGGTTTTGATGCCGTTATACTTAAGCGTAATGGCAGGATGCCGATGCCATTAGATATTACTATAACCTTATTGGATGGGAAAATATTGAAGTATTATGTTCCTGTTGACCTGATGAGGGGTGAGAAAAAAGGAGATCAGTATTTTAATGATTTCATAGTGGCAAAAGACTGGCCTTGGGCTTTTCCGGATTATGTTCTCGATCTTGGATTTGATCCCCAGAAGATTTCCAGAATTGAAATCGATGCAAGCGGAAGAATGGCAGATGTAAATAGATCAAATAATTTTTTCCCTCGAATCGGAATGCCTGAGGAAGACCTCACGAAATAAACGTATGCTCTCTATACTCATTCCGATATATAATCAGGATGTAAGAAACCTTGCCTATACCCTGGCGAAGCAGTGTATGAAGCAAAATATAAATTTCCAGATTTTATGTTTTGACGATTTTTCTCAAGAAAAATACAGACTTAAAAACAGGGAGTTAGCTTCAATGATGAATATAAATTATACGGAATTGCCTGAAAATCTGGGTAGAAGTAAAATTCGCAATTGGCTTGGGAAATCTGCTTATTTTGATTATTTGCTGTTTCTCGATGGTGATTCTGCCATACGCGACCGTGATTTCATAAAAAAATATCTACAATGTATTCCTACAGATAAGATTATTTACGGGGGAAGAAGCTATCAAGTAAAACGACCTGCCAACTCGAAAAAAGTATTACACTGGTTGTATGGCAAGACTCGTGAATGTCCTCCTGCACATTCGCGCAATACCGATCCATACTTAAATTTTCAGTCCAACAACTTCCTAATTCCCCGAAATATTTTCGAAAAATATCCATTTGAAGTCACTTTGGAAGGTTATGGTTATGAAGATTTGCAATATGCAGAAAAGCTAAGAGATGCTAAAGTTGATATTTTTCACATTCAAAATCCGGTTTTTCACGAAGGGCTGGAAAACAATCATGTTTTCCTTAAAAAAACTATCAACGCCATTGCTAATCTTGTACAGCTCAAAAAAAATAATCAATTGTCTGATACCCGACTTATCAAATTTTACCGCAGATTATTGAATTGGAAAGTACTGCCAATACTTTTATGGGTTGCTAAAATATTTTCTAAACAAATTGAACGAAATCTATTGTCCAAAAGACCATCTATTTGGTTATTTAGTCTTTGGAAGCTTGAAAAATATCATCAGATAATAGCGGAATCTTCACCAAAAAATAATGTAACTTAAGATGTACTTTACAAGCATTAACCATATCTCTTCAATTAGGGTAAAATTTGTATTAATTCATCGATAGATTTTAGTTCTCTGAATTTTTCATTTTTTATTGTAATGTCAACTTGTTCATGTGCCCATGTGGTATGAAAAGGTATGTGATAACCCCAGCCACCTATCTCTAAGATAGGCAAAATGTCTGATTTTAGGGAATTCCCAACCATAAGAAACTCATCTGGTGCGATGTCAAGATGCTTGAGCAATTTGTTATATTCACTTTCTTTCTTTTCAGAAACGATTTCAATATGATGAAAATAAGGTAGCAAACCCGATTTTACCAGTTTTCGCTCCTGATCGAGTAAATCACCTTTGGTAACAACGACAAGCTTGTATTTATCTTTGAGGTAAGAGATAGTCTCTTCTACACCAGGCAAATTTTCTACAGGCATAAGCAGCTGATTCCTTCCAATTTGTATTATTTTCTGAATGATCTGTGGGCTAACAGTTTCTACGGTGATTTCCATGGCTGCTTCAATCATAGAAAGGACAAAAGCTTTTATACCATATCCGTAAAGATCTAGGTTTTTAATTTCTATGCGAAAAAGCATCTTCATGATGTCGTGCCTAGGCATATATCCCTCGAGCAAATCACAAAACTGTTCCTCAGAGTCTCTAAAGAAAGGTTCATTTATCCAAAGAGTGTCATCTGCATCAAACCCTATTACTTTTATATTTTCCATAAAATGAATTTTGTAGTTGGCATCACCTAATTAACCAAATAGCCAACTATTTGCATATTTATTTCAGTAAATATAGTCTGTATATAGTATATTTTACCTGTAAAGTTAGAGTTCATTGCTGTAAAGCCCACGGAAAGGAACTAGTGAACAGCATAACAATTTTAATTGATGTCAATGCTTTTGAGTATGTATGATTTGAAGTTTATAGATTTATGCCCTTATAAACATTCAAAATCACTTAATCATTACTCCTTTTGTCCTCCGAAAACAGCTTTTATGTAGGATCTGTTCATGAAAGCAATGTTTTCAAGTTTGATTTCTTTGGGACATTCTGCCTCGCAGGCACCTATATTGCTACACATACCAAACCCTTCCTTGTCCATTTGTGCTACCATGGATTGTACCCTTCGGTCAGCTTCGATTTTGCCTTGAGGTAGTAAGCCGAGGTGTGTAATTTTAGCAGATGTAAACAGCATAGCGCTTCCATTGGGGCATGCGGCAACGCAAGCACCGCATCCAATACATGCGGCTGCTTCAAATGCCCTTCCTGCAATATCTTTAGCTATAGGAATATTATTACCATCCTGTGCCTGGCCAGTATTAACAGAGATGAATCCTCCTGACTGAATGACTCTATCAAAAGCAGATCTGTCTACAACAAGGTCTTTAATGACAGGGAATGCTTTAGCTTTAAAAGGTTCTACCACAATTGTATCGCCATCTTTAAAGTAGCGCATGTGAAGTTGACAAGTCGTAGTAGCTGCCATAGGCCCATGTGGCTGACCATTGATTACCATGCTACATGTGCCACATATACCTTCTCTGCAGTCGTGTTCGAACGCTATCGGATCTTTTTTGTCTTGTATCAACTTTTCATTTAATACGTCCAGCATTTCCAGAAAAGACATATGCTCATTGGCTTCGACTTGGAAAGTTTCGAAATGTCCATCCTGTCTTCCCGGCTTCTGTCTCCATACTTTTAATTGGAGTTTTAATGTGTTTGCCATAGTATTATTGCTTATTTATAACTTCGTGTAACAAGTTTAACATTTTCAAATACAAGCTTTTCCTGATGTAGAATAGGATTATTGTCGTCCCATTCCCAAGCAGCTACGTACGCGTAATTATCATCATGTCGAAGGGCTTCTCCGTCTTCCGTTGCAGATTCTTCACGGAAATGGCCTCCACAGGATTCGTTTCTATTTAGGGCATCCACCATCATTAATTCGCCGTGCTCTAAAAAATCTGCCACCCTCATAGCTTTTTCCAGTTCAGGATTATACTCATTAGCAGTTCCTGGTACATAGAGGTCTTTAAAAAACTCTTCCTTGAGTTCACGGATCATTTCTCGTCCTTTCTTTAGGCCTTCTTCATTTCTTGACATACCACAATAATCCCACATGATTTTTCCTAGTCTTCTATGGAAACTTTCGGCACTCTGATTGCCCTTAATAGAAATTAATCTTTCTATTTGATCATTAACCCTCTTTTCAGCCATTTCAAATTCGCTAGTGCCCGCAGAAAACTTAGGTGTAGAAATTTCATTAGCTAAGAAAGTTCCTATAGTGTAAGGAATTACAAAATAACCATCAGCAAGACCTTGCATCAATGCAGAAGCACCAAGCCTATTTGCTCCATGGTCTGAAAAATTGCATTCACCCAATGCAAAGAGACCAGGTATATTAGTTTCCAGATTGTAGTCAACCCAAAGTCCTCCCATGGTGTAATGCACCGCAGGATATATTTTCATGGGCATTTTGTAGGGGTTCTCTCCGCTAATTTTTTCGTACATTTCAAATAGATTGCCATATTTAGCAGAAACTACCTTTTCTCCCAGCGCTATTATTTCTTTATCAGAAAGATTGGTTTGTCCTGATTTATTTGCTTCGGCTTTACCATATCTGAATATGGCATCCGAAAAATCAAGAAAAACAGCAAGTCCAGTAGGGCTTACGCCGTGGCCTTTGTCACACTCTACTTTAGCTGCTCTGGAAGCCACATCTCTTGGTACAAGGTTTCCAAAGGCGGGATATCTCCTTTCCAGGAAGTAATCACGATTTTCTTCAGTTATATCAACACCTTTTAATTTCCCTTCTCTAATAAGCGCAGCATCTTCTTTCTTTTTAGGTACCCATACTCTACCATCGTTTCTGAGAGACTCTGACATGAGCGTCAATTTGGATTGGTATTCTCCAGAGACAGGTATGCAAGTTGGATGAATTTGTGTAAAACAAGGATTGGCCATATAAGCACCTTGTTTGACTGATCGCCATGCTGCAGTAACGTTACACATCATGGCATTGGTAGATAGATAAAATACATTACCGTACCCTCCTGTCGCCAGGACAACGCAATGCGCTGCGTGCCTTTCCAGTTCGCCGTTTAACAGATTACGAGCAATAATACCCCTGGCTTTTCCGTCAATTTTGACAAGATCAACCATTTCATGTCTATTGTAAAGTTTGACATTACCTAAACCAACTTGTCTTGAAAGCGCTTGATAGGCGCCAATCAATAATTGCTGCCCTGTTTGGCCTCTTGCATAAAATGTTCTGGAAACCTGAACGCCACCAAACGATCTGTTTTCAAGTAATCCACCATACTCTCTGGCAAATGGTACTCCTTGAGCAACACACTGGTCTATAATGTTTACGCTAACTTCAGCAAGTCGATGCACATTTGCTTCTCTGGCCCTGTAATCCCCACCTTTAATAGTGTCATAGAATAGCCTGTGTACACTGTCTCCATCATTTTGGTAATTTTTGGCTGCATTGATACCGCCTTGTGCTGCTATACTGTGGGCTCTTCTGGGGCTGTCATGAAAAGTAAAGCACTTGACTTGGTATCCAAGTTCACCCAAAGAGGCAGCAGCTGAGGCACCTGCGAGACCTGTTCCAACAACGATAATTTCAAGTTTTCTTTTATTGTTCGGAGCCACCAAGGGGATAGTGGACTTGTATTTGGTCCATTTTTCTGCGAGTGGTCCTGAAGGTATCTTGGAATCCAACATACTTTTTATAATTTAACAATAGTGAAGTAATATAAAACTGGAATCAAGGCAAATCCCAAAGGAATCAGAATGGCATAAATTCTACCAATTAGTTTTATTGCCGGGGTATATTTGCTGTGGTTGATACCCAATGTCTGGAATGCACTTTGAAATCCATGCCATAAATGAAGAGAAAGTACTACCATCCCTATAACATATACGGCAACAATCCAGGATTGCTGAAAAGCTTGTGATACCCGGCCGTAAAGGTCTTTAACTTCAAAAGGGTAACCTTCATAATTGACCATTGAAAGTTGGTCCGTAAATTTCATTTTATACCAAAAGTCACCCATATGTATGGCTATAAATGCAAGTATAAGTAAACCGAGCAAGGCCATATTTTTTGAGGCCCATGTCACTTGTCTGGATCTTTCTACAGCATATTTTCCCCCTTTGGCGCCTCTGTTGTTTACCCAGATAGCCATTCCCAGGAGTGCATGCAAGAGAATGAAAAAGTAAAGTCCGTAAGAGACTGTCTTTATAAGCGGGTTGGTTACCATAAAATGGGCATAAGTGTTGAAAGCTTCTCCACCGTCATTTTTTAAAAGTTGAAGGTTTCCTACCAAATGAACAACTAAAAATGTGATAAGAAACAATCCAGTAAGGCTCATAATGACTTTCTTACCGATTGCAGAATTTAAAAAGACACGCATCCAGTGCATTTCTATAAATTTTGTTTACGCAAAAATAACAAATCTTCAGTCCGTTTGATTGTCGTCAAAAGTTACTTTGATTTATTTAGAATGAATCTAAACTAGTGTCCATGTAATTTTTTATTTTTCGAAATGCTGTACGTGGTTTTTTGTGGTAATTTGGACGTGTCAGTATATGCATATGGTGATCAAAAGCTATTGGTGTTTGAAATAATATTGAATTTTACTGTTTTAACAAATTTTATCTTTTTAGCTTCATATTAATAGGTATTTAAATTGCATATATTTGGCACTATATTATATCCTTTTTAAAAATTCGTATCTTTGTCTTTTAATTTAAGCCATCCATGTTTATTGACAAAGGAAAATATTTATTTGAGGGAGGAATTGATCCAATTCAATTGGCAGAAAAATACGGTTGCCCTTTATATGTGTATGAAACCAGCCTTATAAATAAGCAGTTTAATCGTTTAATGAAGGCTTTTAATGTGCCTTCCTTTAAAATTAATTATGCCTGTAAGGCACTCAACAATATTTCGGTTTTAAAATATATGAAGCAGCTGGGTGCTGGTTTGGATACCGTTTCTATCCAAGAAGTTAAACTTGGTTTGATGGCTGGATTTTTACCCCAGGAGATTATTTATACCCCCAATTGTGTTTCTATTGATGAAATCAATGAAGCCGTAACTTTAGGCGTGAAAGTAAATATTGATAACCTTTCTATTCTTGAGCAATTCGGTACGCTTCACAACAATTACCCGGTGTGTATTCGAATTAACCCACATATTATGGCAGGGGGAAATAGTAAGATTTCTACTGGGCACATTGATTCAAAATTCGGAATTTCCTTTCACCAAACGCCGCTTATTCACCGCATAGTTAAAGCTACAGGTCTTAAAGTGGAAGGTATTCATATGCATACGGGTTCGGATATTCTCGACATAGATGTATTTTTACAGGGTGCTGAAATACTCTTTCAAATTGCTGGTGAATTTAAAGACCTCGAGTATATGGACTTTGGCAGTGGGTTTAAGGTGCCTTACAAAGAAGAAGATATTGAAACCGATATCGAAGAGCTAGGTGAAAAAATTACTGCAAGATTTAATGAGTTTTGTACGAGTTACGGTAAACAATTAACGCTAATTTTTGAACCTGGCAAATTTTTAGTAAGTGAATCAGGAACGTTTTTGGTTAAAGTAAACGTTGTGAAACAAACTACTTCAACTGTTTTTGCGGGCGTGGATTCTGGACTTAATCATCTGATTAGGCCTATGCTTTATGATGCATATCACAAAATCGTAAATGTTTCCAAAACAGAGGGTAGATCCAGGATTTATACTGTTGTTGGATATATATGTGAAACAGATACATTCGGTGTCAATAGAAAAATGACCGAAATACATGAAGGTGATATTCTTGCCTTCCATAATGCCGGTGCTTATTGCTATACCATGTCTTCTAATTATAATAGTCGGTTTAGACCTGCTGAGGTGCTTATTTATGAAGGTGTTGATTATCTGATACGAGAGCGAGAAACTATGGAAGATTTATTGCGCAATCAGGTTGACTCCGTTATTTTTAAATCATAACAAGATTATCATGAGAATATATTTGGCAGGTCTTGCTATCTGTGCATTCTTTTGGACAGGTTGTGTTCAGGATAATACGCCAGAGGTTTCCATTAATGGAGCATATGTGAGTAGAATCAGCGGAGATACTATTTTTACAGAAAATGGTTCATCTTGGGTTATGGATTCTATTGAAAAAGTATATTACCTGACAAGGCATGCAGAAAAAGATACTATCCCTGCAGACAATCCATTGTTGACAGAACAAGGTCTCAAGCGTAGTACAAAACTGGCAGATATTCTCCGAGCCACCAGGGTTGATGCCATTTATTCTACCATTTTTTACCGTTCACTTTACACGGTAGATTCTCTTGCTGATGTCAAGGCAATGGTTGTATTACCATACGAAACAAAGAATCTCCGGAATGTTATTCAGCAAATTGATACCACTAAGAATATAAAATCTGTACTTTTTGTAGGCCATTCCAACACCATACCTTCTCTTACCAATTCACTGGCAGGAAAAACAGTTTTTAATAAAAACTGGGAAGATGATGCGTACGATAATTTCATAGTCGTATTGAAAAAAATGAATGGCCGAAAGGAAGTACTCACATTAAAGTATAAACCCTGATTTATGGAATTGTCATCGAGA
>JAUMBJ010000107.1:6727-8068 GCA_032115755.1 Saprospiraceae bacterium | reverse complement strand
TACCTTATTCCCTGTTATAGAGGTTAGTTCAAGGGCATTAACTTTGGATCTTACAGGAACTCCAAAAGCATTATCAACTCGTATACTGACTTTTGGATCTGCAAAATCAAATGAGCCAGACAACCATTTGTTAAATAGACTTACATCAATCACACTTCCCTGGATAGGATAGATGTGATATCCAAGATATCCTTCAATGAAAGAAAAAACGATGATGTCATAATTAAAAACAGCTTTATCAAGTTTTATTCGTTTTCCGTCCTTTGTGACAGCTTCATATTTAAAAGTAAGTGAATTGTCATTTGACTGATAGGTCCAGCCATCTACACTCACAGGTACGGTATTTAATTTTACAGGTGACACGCCATTGAAAGGCATTTGATAGGTTTGTTCGAAAATTTTACCATTTTTAGAAACTTCTAGTATCTGCATTTTTATGATCACGTCCTGTGGCTCATTATGCTCAAAAGAAAACATCAGCTTAGTGTTTTGGAAAACGGCTTTTCTGATGATATAGGCATTTGGAAACTGTAGTGGGATATTAACTAAAGTATCAGGTATTACCAGTTCCCCTAGACTTGGAAGTGGTGGAAAAATACTGCTCTTAGTTCTTCGGATTACTTCACCATTATACTTGACTATCGTCTTTCCATCCGGCTCTATTCCGACAGATACGTTGCCTTTTGCTAATGAAGCTAGTTTGCCTACCGTAACTCTGGAATTGATCATAGGAAATGCCAAACTATATTCATCTTGTTTACTCCCCAATATCAGGTCATCATCAAATAAAGCACAGGAGTTCATAGTCAGAATTACGCAGACCAGCAAGATTATAAAAGACTTGTATTGCATTTGATTGCTTTTTGCTATTTATTTTAATTTCAAATTTATACTATCGTTGGATTGATATCAATAAAATCATCTAAACTTAAACTGAAGAATTTTTACAAATCAATTCATTTTACTGGGGATAAGGCTGCCATTTCCCCCTTGTTAGGTATCATTACATTTCCAAATCCCTTGGATGTCAAAAATGATTTGAAATTGCCAATTGTTTCAGGTTCACCATGGACTAAAAATACTTTCTTTACTGAAGATTTCTGGTGTGCAATAAACTGATACATTTCATTTCTATCTCCGTGCGCTGAAAATGAATCCATGATTTCTATTTCCGCCAAAACTTCTTTTTCTGCCTTTTCAAGTTCCGCCACCTGCTCCAGCTTCCGGACCTCCGCCTCCTTGGTTTCAAATTCCGACGCTTTGTCCGCTGCTTCCTTGCGTTCCTCATCCTCCTCACTGTCTGAGATGCTGTCAACGTTGTTGGTTGTGGGGGCTGCCACA
>JAUMBJ010000107.1:0-6717 GCA_032115755.1 Saprospiraceae bacterium | reverse complement strand
TCGTAAAATATCGAAATTTTTTCAGCTCCGGCCCTGAGCATACCCCCTGGCGTTTCCGGGCTGCAATATCCTACAATTAAAAATGTATTTTTAGGATTTTCAATATTATTAAATAAGTGATGCCTAATTCTGCCGGCATTCATCATACCTGAAGCACTTATAATAATCGAAGGAGTTTTGTCATCATTAAGTGCCTTGGATTGGTTAACTTCTCTGACATATTTTAGCCTATTAAATCCAAATGGGTTTTCATCTGTAAGCAAATAATCATGCAATTCCTGATCAAAGCATTCAGGATGGGAACGATAAATCTGCGTCACATTGATGGCAAGTGGACTGTCTACTATGACCGGAATATCCGGTAAAATACCTTCCGATTCCATTTTATCAAGCATGTATACCAACTCTTGTGTTCTCCCAAGACTAAATGCAGGAATTATTAGCTTACCTTTTTTTTCAATACATGTCCTGCGTATAATATCTAAAAAACGATGATATTGTTCCGGCTCCGTTTCATGATCTCTATCTCCATAAGTTGACTCACAAATAAGATAATCAACCTCCGGCATGACTACAGGATCCCTTAATATAGGCCTATTGGGCCTTCCTATATCTCCTGTGAATCCAATTTTAATTTCTTGGTTATCGTCCTGGATTCTCAAAGTAACAGCAGCACTCCCAAGTATATGACCGGCATCAGTGAAAAATATCTCAACGTTACGTCGAATTCTAACCCATTTGTCGTAAGAAAATGATACAAAATAATTTAGGCATTTAATAACTTCCTCAGACGTGTAAAGAGGGGTTCTGAAATCCTGAAAATTTTTCTTGCGTTTTTTTGACAATTTATTATTAAAATAGGAGGCATCGGATTCTTGGATTTTTGCACTATCCAGCAACATCGCTCCGCACAGGCTTCTGGTTGCATGGGTGCAATATATTTCGCCTTGAAAACCATCCTTAACTAATTTTGGAAGTAGTCCACAATGATCAATATGCGCGTGAGAAAGGACAACACAATCAATCTCCTTTGGATCAAAAAGCCAGTTATTATTCCAATCCCATACATCTTTACCCCTGCCTTGAAACAACCCACAATCCAATAATATTTTATACCCATCACTCAATGTTAAAAGATGGCTGCTACCTGTTACATACTTGGCTGCCCCACAAAACTGTATTTTCATTTGTTTATTTTTTAGATCATCACACTCCGTGTGATTTGTTTTTAACGCCAAATGGAATCTTTGATGAGCAAAATAATCATTGTGGTTTGTGTGCAAATGATTTTTTTACTCATGTCGATTTCATATGTTTATTTTTTAGATCATCACACTCCGTGTGATTTGTTTTTAAAACCACATGGAATTGACAACTTTATTTGTATCTATGGTGGTGTCGAACTCGCGTTTCGCATGAGAAATAATCATCCTGGTTTGTGTGACTGTCTCATACTCATTTCATGTGTTTATTTTTTAATTCATCACACTCCGTGTGATTTGTTTTTAAAACCACATGGAATCTTTGATGAGCAAAATAATCATTGTGGTTTGTGTGCAAATGATTTTTTTACTCATGTCGATTTCATATGTTTATTTAAAATTTATCAGGCACTTCGTGTGATTTTTTGAACGACGTAGAATTTAAATAAAAAAAACCTCGCTCGATATGACCCTATTCTTACCCAAATTTCATCTAAATTTAATTAATTATATAGGAGTGTACCAACTAGCATATAACACATAATTTTGTGCTATTCGTTCAATTTCATCTTTTGTCAATTCTGGGCTTATATCTTTGATTTTTTTACCAGGCACACCGCCGAATATGACATTTTCCGAGACATGTGTACCTTGGGTAACTACCGCACCTGCTGCAATTATGGAATTACTCCCAATAAAGCAACCGTCCATGATAATAGCTCCCATGCCAATAAGCACATTGTCAGATATTGTACAACCATGCACAATGGCATTATGACCGATAGATACATTATTGCCAATTTCTACGGCAAATTTTCGGTATGTACAATGTATGACGGCACCGTCCTGAACATTCACCCTGTTGCCCATTTTGATATAATGTACATCACCCCTAACTACCGCATTAAACCAAACACTGCATTCATCTCCCATTTCAACCTGGCCGACAACAGTGGCATTTTCAGCAAAATAACATCTCTGTCCAAATTTTGGCAGGATTCCGTGTACAGGTTTGATCAACATATGTATTTTAATAATTGATAAAATTAATGATTTTAATGTAAAAGTGAAATTAGTCTTGATTTTGGATTCGACAAGTTTCGAAAATAAAGTCAGGAAATAAACTTATATTCACCAAAATTAGTTGCAATACATCAGAGGATAATGATGTTAAAGTATGATCCGTGTAATGGATATGTTGGAATCTTTTACAAATGGCATAAAGCCAAAAAATGCTGGTCTTATGTTGGCAAAGCATGATAAAAAGATAGTGCAAGCAATTTGATTCAAACTTAAAGGTCATAATACCTATGCAAACATTAAGTATTTTACCCAAAACCTTTTATCTTGAAAATGACGTGGTAGAAATTGCCAAATCACTTGTTGGCAAAATTATTACCACAGAAATAGACGGAGTTCTCACTTCAGGAATTATTGTTGAGACCGAAGCCTACCGGGGACCTGAAGACCAGGCATGCCATGCGAAAAATGGAATACACACGCCAAGAACAGAAGTTATGTACCGAGAAGGAGGGATTCTATATGTGTACATTTGCTACGGTGTGCATCCAATGGTCAATATTGTTATAGGAGAAGAAGGTAATCCTCATGCTGTCTTAATTAGGGCTATAGAACCATTGGAAGGAATAGAGACAATGTATAAACGAAGAAAAATTTACCACCGCCCTAGGGATTTAACTTCTGGACCCGGCAAAGTTGCTATGTCTTTAGGTATACATAAAACCCATCAGGGTAAGCCCGTATGCCAATTATCTGATAAAGCTATTCAAATTTTCGATACTGATTTACCTACATTCAATTTGGTTGAAAGTTGCCGGGTGGGAATGAGTAAATATACTGGCTCATGCGCTTTTAGACCATGGAGATTTTATATGAAAGATAACACTTTTGTAAGTCGTCCCCTTAATGCCCATTATCCATTGGCTTGGAGATCTATGAATACCTAAGATGTTTTTTTATCATTCATTATATAAAATTACTGCCAATCAATTTATGAGTTGCCCAATTGAACGGTAACCAGAAGCTGATCTGTAAGCTTCAAGTTGAATATTTGATTTTTTTATCGTATAAATTTGAAAATTAGATAATATTGCTTATCTTTGCGCTCCGTTTTTGAAAGTTATTGTCAATAAAGATATAATATGGCACATCACAAATCGTCAAAGAAGAGAATTCGTCAGGACCTCAAAATCAGAATAAGAAACAGATATTACAAAAAGTCTGCACGTACATCTATAGCAAAGCTTAGAAAAATGACTGATAAGCAGGAAGCGTCAACCTTTCTTCCAAAAGTTATCAGCATGGTAGACAAGCTGGCTAAAAGAAATACATGGCACAAAAACAAAGCATCTAATCTAAAATCAAAATTGACAAAATACGTCAATAGTCTCTAATATATCATATAAGTTATAAAAAGAGGTGAATCTTAATAAAGGTTCACCTCTTTTGTTTTAAGGGGGTAAGAAAAAATAACGAAAATCATAATGTACTATGATTTTTATTATCGAGTATGGGATATTAAACCAATTGTCTGACCTTATCTTTGATGCTAGAAACATATTCTCATCAACACAAACAAAAGCAATATGATGCATCCTTTTACCTATGTTAGTGCAGCAGAGGCTGTATCCGTAATTCAGTCCGGGCATAGGGTTTTTGTACATGGAAGTGCTTGTACCCCGTTACACATCCTTCATGAGATGGCACACCAGCATCATCGTCTACGAAATGTTGAGATTGTAAGTATAACCTTTAGGGGAGATATCAAAATTGCCGATCCAGTGTATGCTGATTCCTTTAAAATAAATGCATTATTCGTATCAGATTCCGTGCGCCAAGCGGTCAATGAAGGAAGAGCAGATTTTGTACCTGTTTTTCTGAGCGATATTCCCGATCTGTTTAAAAGAAAGATACTTGAGCTTGATGTGGCGATAGTACAGGTATCTCCACCTGATATACATGGCTATTGTTCTTTGAGTTTATCGATTGATATAGCGAGAAGTGCAGTGGATAGTGCCCGGCATGTTATTGCAGTTGTTAATCCTAACCTGCCACGAACACACGGAGACGGCATGATTCATACGGATAGATTTACTAAAATGGTATGGCATGCATCAACGTTACCCGAACATGATTATGGCAGTGCAGCAGGAGAGGCAGAGATTAGTATTGGGAAAAATATAGCCTCGCTGATTGAAGATGGAAGTACATTACAGATGGGCATTGGAACCATACCAGATGCAGTTCTGAAAAGTTTAAACCATCACAAAGATTTGGGAATACATACTGAAATGTTGAGTGATGGTGTCATTGATTTAATCGAAAAAGATGTAATCAACAATAAAAAAAAGTGCATTCATCCAAATAAAACAGTCACTTCATTTGCTATTGGCTCTTCCAGGCTTTACAATTATATCAATGACAATCCATCTTTTGCTTTTCTTGATATAGATTATGTAAATGATCCTCATGTTATTCGGCGCAACCCAAAAGTAATTGCCATCAATAGTGCTATAGAGGTTGATATAACAGGTCAGGTTTGTGCTGATAGCATTGGAGAACTTCAGTATAGTGGTATTGGAGGGCAAATGGATTTTATGCGTGGAGCCGCTCTTAGCGAAGGAGGGAAACCAATCATAGCGCTGGCCAGCAGGACCAATAAGGGAATATCAAGAATTGTATCCACCCTCAAAACTGGAGCAGGTGTTGTCACTACGAGGGGGCACGTTCACTATATTGCCACTGAATTTGGAATAGCCAATCTCTTTGGAAAAAATCTGCGTCAAAGAGCTAAAGCTATGATTGAAATCGCGCACCCTGATGACAGAGAAGCACTTGAAAGATATTGCCATCATAGATTTAAAATTTTCTAACTTTTAGCCAGAAAAACTTTTATTTAACCCTTTTATAGTTTTTTAAAATTTTATCGGTATCAATACGATTCAGCAATTTCAAATATATTAGTTAATATACTGAAAATGTGCGAAATGTAATTAAAACTATTTGATATTAATGAGGTATTTTAATTAAACAAATACCTTTTTGTTATTCCAAAAACTTCGCTCTGGCTTTTATTAATTAACAAACAAGGCATCAATATTCAATTGCACGATTAAAAGATAGATTATCGGCATATTATTTGATATTAAATTAAATAATAATATTTAATTTAATGATATAAATAGTAATATGCATTATGTATAAATTTAATATAAATTTTTATTTCCTTATTCTAATTTTGTTTTCTGTATTTGCCTGTTCACCTAAGCAAGGAACAAGGTATACGTCGTATAGAACGAAGGTTGTGCCTGATGGCCAGCATAAAATAAATGAAAATTACACCCCCAAACCTATTGTAAAAAATACGATTTCTAAAAAAGAGAATGACCATATTTTAATTAGAAACCAAATTGTGAGCACTGCGATGTCACAACTGGGTAAGCCCTATAAGCCTGCAGGAAAAACAGCAGAAACAGGTTTTGACTGCAGTGGATTTACAGGATTTGTATTTCGTTCAAATGGTATTCAATTGACAGGAGCTTCACATGATCAAGCAAGGCAAGGTATACAAAAACCTGTGGAGGATCTCCAACCCGGCGATTTAATATTTTTTGGACATGGTTCGAAAGTTACCCATGTTGCTATAATTACAAACTTTCCATCATTATCGGAATGTGAAGTGATTCACGCTACAACATCCGCAGGTGTCAAAAAGGATCTAATCTGGAAAAGTGAATACTGGAGAAGTAGATTTTTATTTGGCGTTGATATGATTGAAAACAATATGTCGTTGACACTCCAAAACCATGATTAATTCGTATCTTTAGCGCCTAATTAATTGCTTATGCTTAATATAATTTTGTTTGGCCCGCCAGGGTCAGGAAAAGGTACTCAAGCCGAAAGTCTGATTGAAAAGTATCAAATATTGCATATCTCAACCGGAGATCTTTTTCGATACGAAATGGGAAACAATACTCCTTTGGGAATTAAAGCAAAGGAATATATGTCTAAGGGAGAGCTTGTACCTGACGAGGTAACTATCGGCATGCTAAAAAATAAAGTTAATAGCAACCCAAATGTTCGGGGAATTATTTTTGATGGATTCCCAAGAACGATAGCGCAGGCAGCATCTTTGGATAGTTTTTTAAGCGAGAAAAACGCAGGGCCGATGATAATGACGAACAAATTATTCGCAATAGAATTCAGGTATATAAATCAGAAACCGCTCCAGTATTTGATTATTATGCTAGTTCGGGAAAGTCTGTACTAATTAATGGTGTTGGCAGTATTCAGGATATTTTTAACAGATTGTGTGAAGCCATTGATCAGGTAAAGTCATAATCTGAATTTACAACTATAAATCCCATACCTTGGCTGATCAAAATTTTGTTGATTATGTAAAAATCTGCTGCCGTTCAGGTGCAGGGGGTAAGGGTTCTATGCACTTTTTAAGAACCCGTAAAACTCCTCTGGGCGGACCAGATGGTGGCGATGG
>JAUMBJ010000106.1:0-2207 GCA_032115755.1 Saprospiraceae bacterium | reverse complement strand
ATGCTTGTCAAAACCCACTGCGACACCTATGTCGGCCATGCCCGACTGAATGGCCGCAATCACGCTCGACAAGGCGCTTCCACCAGTCGCGCACCAGTTGGCTACGTTGACAAAGGGAAGCCCTGTCAGTCCCAGATGATTGGTCAGGGCATCAGCGTTGCCTGCATCCTGGCTGCCTGACCAGCAGAAAACATATACATACATTGATCGTCTGTATAATCCATAAAATTCATTGTCATTTCTTCATGTAATGAACTGCATGATGATATATGAGGTGATGTAGGGCAACCATAATTGGCGGCATTATGCTGAGGAGTATCGTTTACCTGATCACTTCCACAATACTGATCTCCCCAAATATGTCGTAAATTCAACCAATGTGCCACTTCGTGTGTTGTTGTCCTTCCTTTGTCAAATGGCGATTTGACAGTGCCCGTTGTTCCAAAGGCTCTATAATCTACCACTATGCCATCCGTATATGGGTTGCCACCTGGAAATTGGGCAAACCCTAGTAGTCCGTTGCCAATATTACAAATCCAAATATTCAAATAATTGGACGAATTCCATGGATCTACCCCTCCCAATGCAGCTGACTTAATATCATTGGTCTTTCCCCAAGAAATTTTAGAAGTATACTTTCTAGTAATACCTGACGTTGCCACTCCAGATGGTGTTTGCTTAGCTAGTACAAACTGAATAGATGGATTACCCATAAGATTTCGAAAAGCCTGAGGAACAAATAACCGATCCGTATTGGAAGCCGTGTAGTCTTCATTTAGAACTTGGATCTGTGATAAGATCTGTGCTTCAGAAATATTTTCTTCAGCAGACCTATAAAGCACATGAACTACAACAGGAATCTGAATAATGTTTCGATTACCTTCCAACTCAGCAGGTCGTCTCAACACATTTAGATAATGTTTTTCCAGACTCTCCAATTTTTCAAGTCTTTCCGGATCTTGTAAAATTTCTGCTTCAAGTAGTTCCATCGTGCTGCAATTTCTTTGAGCACCTAAAGTAAAATGTAGTGCAAGCCACGCACATAAAAACAAATAATGTTTCATGAGAAATCGGTTTAGAAATTAATAATAGGTTGGACCTTTAAAACGGTGGGGCTTCGGCACTGAACTCATTCAGAACTAAGGCAAAATTAGGGTAATTTTTTATATTACAAAATTTTTTAATGTATAAATTATTTTTTTAAAGTAAATTATACATTAATATATTTTTTAATATTTGATAATACTAATATTATAATACTTCTAAAATCTTCTGAAGTCTTGAATAAAAGTATTCCGGAGGCATAAATAGTGAGGAATAAAAAAGTGCGAAAAATAATATGTAAAGCGTTCTCCCAAAATCCATAGGAATTTACGACTGACTGGCTTGCCTCCCAGGTAACGACAAATAATAAAAAGCCAAGTAATATTAGAAGCTTTATATTTTGCCGGTCAAAAGGAGACAAATTGAATACCTTCCATAGGTAGAATGACTTAACCGCATTGTATATAAAGAAGGCAATAAGATTGGCATATGCCGCACCCATAATACTAAAGTTGGTAATAAGGTAGTAATTTAATGGAATGAGCATCAACACCAGAAGAACATTTGCATAAAAATCCATTTTCCAGTTTCTCCGCGATAAAGAAATTATATTTTGATTTACACCTGTTGCGTAATCACAGATTTTAGCAAGCCCTAGCACAAAAACAACCCATTTGATTTCATGGTATTCTGATGGTAAATAGGACAATAAATAATTTATATTGGCCATAATGACAAGAAAAATGCCTCCGCCCGCCCAGAGCATATTATTGGCACTTTTCCTATATACCATAGATATATTTTCCATATCCTGGCGCCGCCAACTTTCAGCTATGACTGGCACGGATACGCTAACAATACTGCGCTGGGGGACAATTGTCAGTGTCACAAAATAAGTGGCTATCATTAGCAAACCAGACTTTTCGAGTCCTTGAACACCAGCAAGCACAATGGTATCCACAAATGTTGCTAATACTGAAAACAGTGTGGCACCCCAAAAGAATCCTGCATATTTGATGATCATTTTCCGCATTCTCTTACTTAATGCAGATAATTTGAAATTAAAATAGAATTGCTTCTCCTTCCTTAATTTGATATAAAAAAGCAATGCACCTATCCAGAAAATAAAAATGTATATAAAAAACATTATATCAAAAGAATAT